>CAYXTS010000005.1:0-48684 GCA_964468665.1 uncultured Candidatus Saccharibacteria bacterium | reverse complement strand
TGTTTCATTGGTAAAAAAGTCTCGCGTAAACGAACAAAGTGGCAAAGAAGAAACATATTATGAATACGAAGAAAATGGTGAAAGTGCCAATTCTAGTGAAGAGGCTGATGTTTTTATAAAAGAGGTGGGAGAGAAAAATTCGGCTGATTCCGTAGTACAATCAACTTTAAATAGTGCAGACACGTTAAAGGTTGCTGACACTATTTCAAAAGAACAACGTTCGAGTTTATTTTATCTAACCTTCATGGAAAACATTAGCAAGATGAAGGCTGGGGAGGGGAGTGAGTCAAAAATAAATGAAGCCATGCAATATCTTTATGAAAAAGCGGTATCGCAAGTAGTGGATGTAAAGACTGGGCAAATAGTAGAATCTGAAGGTACAGCATTGGAATCGCCAAGTTTATATGCAATTTTAGCAGGTGAAAAGGTTAATGCGGATGATGTGGCCAATTATTCATCTGACAGAATCATAAAAACCGTTGAAAATCAAGTTGGAGTAAAGGCAACAGAGTCAATAAAAACCACAGTGGCTTCTTCTGCAGAAAAAATCAAGGGGGCGGTGGGAAGATTACTTGGTTCTGGGTCAGAAACCGCATCTAAAGAAGTATTAGATTTAGTGAAACCGACCGTGGATAGTTCATTGGTGAATAATTCCTATAGCGCCACCAAGGGTATAAATGCTGGTGAACTTTTAGTAGAAGGTGCGGTAAATGTTGGTGCCAAATTGGCAAGGAAAAGTGGTGCTACCCCTGGTGACATGGAGGCTATAACTGAATATGCGAGAATGAATACTAAAATCTTAGCGATGGATGCGGAAATAAATAGAAGAAATCGTAGCCCGTTTGACATAACCTCCAAAGATACTTTTCTTGGTTCCATTATATACAGGTTTGCGATATCACAGAAAAACTCCCCTAAAACATCTTGGCTATCTAGTGTTAATTCTTTAAAAAATGTAGTGGTTTCTTCTATTAATACGCTTTCACCATCTTCTTATGCCGATGAGGTTAGCGGATATCTAGATTCCTTTGGGGATTGCGAAACTTATGAAACGATGCTTGGTGCTGTAGGGTCGGCACAATGCGCAGAGAATGCAACCTTTGATACAACTACACTAAATAACCCATTCAATGATGAAGGTTTTGTAGATTTTATAGAAGCCAATACAACACTAAATTCTAATGGTGAAAGGGAAGTAAACAAGGATTCTGCACTGGCTGATTTTATAAAATACAGCGTTGAGAGGACTACTTCACTCGGAATCATTGATGGGGGTATATTGGAATCAATAAAGAATAGTTCCTCATCTATTTCTTTTACAGCAGATATTGCAGGGATTGTTGAATTATCTACTGATGCTTCGGAACACGACAAAAGAATAGCTACTGGTGCTGCATTTGTTAATTCTGGCTCTAACCCCGATTGGGAAAAAAATAAATATGCACAAAGATATGTATCTTTGGCGCGCGCAGTTAAAGCAATGAAACAACATTCCGATGATTCAAGCGCCTACAACAATATACGATACTTTGAGGGGGATGAAAATCCAGTGACAGCTTTCCTGAGAGAATATTACGCATACAAATAATCAAATACTAATATTCTCCACACTAGTGATAATTACTTGATGGTTTTTGAAGTTTTGTACCAAACATTTACGGCGAGATTCATCAAGCTCGGAAAATACGTCATCTAAAAGAATAATTGGTTTTTTTTGCTGTTTTTGATAAATAAGATTAGCTTCAATAAATTTAAGAGCGAGAATAATTGAGCGGGTTTCACCACGAGAGGCAGAACTAATGGCTGGTTTGGAATTAAATTCAAAAATAAAATCATCTCTATGTATACCAAAAGATGTATGGCTTAGATAGTAATCTTTTTGGAAATTCTGTTCGAGCTTTTTTAGGTAGCCACTTTCATCTATATCCATTATTTCTGTTTTATAAATGATTTTGATTCGATCATCGTTTTCAGCAATAGAATGGTACGTATTAGTAAGTTCCAGATTTAGTTCTTGGATAAATTTTTTACGAAGTTTGTATAAACTTATACCATATTTAGCTAAGAGGATATTCCACGAAAAAACACTGTCACGAGTTACGGGCTCGTTTTTTAATAACTCGTTGCGTTGTTTGAGGGCTTTTTTGTATTTAAGTAGATATTCGTTATAGTTTTCATCAAATTCACCAAAGACAGAATCAAAATAATCTCGACGACTGCCCGGAGAATGACTAATTAAATTTAAATCCGATGGTAAAAATAAAATCACAGGATACTTATGTTTTTTAGGTAAACGTCTAGTCTTCTTATCTGAAACTATAAATGATTTTAATTGACCATCATATGTAGCAATACTTTTTTCACCATTAGTGTACTCTAATTCTATACGGTAAAAGGGTGATTGTTTTTTTAGGATATCTGCATCTGTGGCACGAAAACTTTTACCCCGAGTTAGAATGTAGATAGCTTCGAGAACCGAGGTTTTACCGCTTCCGTTTGCACCAAGAATTAGGGAAGTACTATCTTGGCATTCGAGACGGTATTTGGTGTGATTACGAAAATTTGTAAGATTAACTGATTTTATTATCATGAATTCAATGGCATTATAATGTGAGTATATTTATTACTCTTTTTATTACTGAGAAGGACTGGCGCTATTCGGTCTGAAAAATTGAAATAAATTTCGTTTTCTTCTAGCGCACCGAGAGCATCCAATAAAAAGCGAGAATTAAGATTGATTTTACCTTCTTTTTCAACCGAGGCTTCTAGTTTGGAGTCATTTTCACCAAATTCGTTTGCGATGGATTTCACAGAGAAAATATCAGGGCTAATAGTTTGGCAAATAATGGAGCCACCAATAGAACGAGAGAATAATGCAGCAAGTTTGGTAACACGAATTAATTCTTCGCGATTTAAGACTGTATTAATGTTACAATCTTTGGGGATAAGTTTTTGATAATCTGGAAAACTAGCGTCAATTAATTTAGAAATTAATTCGATTTCACCTAAACGAAACCTCACTAAATCTTCATTAAATGAGATTTCTACCTCTTCCATTTCATCATTAATGGTTCTCAATACTTCCTGAAGTGAACTGGCTGGAACTATAGCTTTTACTTCGCTCTCTACTTTGTCGATGAGTTTTTTCTCGGCAAGCCTATAACCATCGGTTGCAGCAATTGCTAAGGTATTATTATAGGTGTTGAAAAATACACCAGTGAGAGCTGGTCTCGTGAGGTCATTAGAACTCGCAATTAATACTTGATTGATTCCGGTTTTGAATTCATCAACTCCAACTTTGTAGATTATGGCGGATTTCTCATCGATTTCTGGGAGTTCTGGAAAATCATCGGCTACTACACCATTAATTGTTGATGAATATTTACCGGCAGAAATAGTAACTTTGGTATCTTGCGAGGAAATTTCTATGGTTTCACCCTTGGGTAAGTTAGAAACAAATTCTGCAAGAAGTTTGGCGGGAACGGTTACTACACCATCCTCTGAGTTTGAGACCGGTAAGAAGTCAACTATGGCCATATCTAGATTAGTGGTAATTAAAGAAACCTTTTTCTTATCTACTCGTATAAGAACATTATTTAGGATGGGGAGTGTTACTTTACCTATAGCGATTCTACTAACATTATTTAACGCCTTACTAAGTTTTTCTTGAGTAACTTTTATCTTCATTTTAATCCTTTCTATTATTTAATTATTAATAGTTGTTATAGTAGGGTTTGTGGAAAAGTGGATAAAACTGATATTATATAGGGGTGAATTGTTAGTGGGAAAACTCGTGGAAAATGTGGAATAAGTTGGTGGGAAAATAAGTTTTTGCACACATTTTTGTGAAGTTAAAATATTTGCACAGAGTTTTACTAGTGAATTACACGGATTTTTGCAGATGTTTTTACACATTATTTCCACATGAACAAGAAATTTATTAGCCATATATTTTTTCCTTTATTTCTTCAATTTGATCGCGAAGGATAAAATTGAGCTTTAGATCTTTTTCAATCTTTTTGATGCCATGCATAACAGTGGTATGATCTTTGACACCTACTTCAGATGCGATTTTATTGGTGCTAAGATTTAGTTCTTTAGATAAGATAAACATAGCAACTTGACGAGCAGTTTTTATATTAGAAACCCGAGATTTGCTTTGAAGGTCTTTGATACTGAGTTGATAATATTTAGCGACCTTTTCAACGACCTGTTTAGATGATACGGGGCGAAGCTTGGAGGTTTTATTAACACTAACGGAACCGCTTTCGATTAATTCTAATGGTGTCAAACCGCGAACTTCTGACATTAATAATATTGTGGAGAATTCACCTTCGAGGTCGCGAATATTAGTATTGACGTTTTCAGCAATATATTCGATGGCTTCGGGTTCGATTTCGGCGCCCATAAGTTCAGCTTTGGCGCGAAGGATGGCACATTTGTCTTCAAATTTTGGTAGCTGAAGATCAAAAGCGCCAGCCCAGGTTAATCTAGAAGCAAGCCTTTCGTCAACTGTTTTAATCTGGGAGGGGAGGCGATCTGATGTAACAATAATCTGCTTATTGAGTTGATATAGGTCATTAAAAATGTTAAAGAATTCTTCTTGGGATTTCTCTTTGTTTACTATGAATTGAAAATCATCTATAATTAGGCAATCTAATTTTTGGAATTTGCGATTAAATTCTTTACCTTTGCCGTTTTGAATCGCATCAATGAAATCTGAATAAAAATGAGAAATAGGGGTGTAGAATATTTTCAGAGAAGGATCCTTTTTTAGTAATTCGTTACCAATAGCTTGGACAAGGTGGGTTTTTCCAAGTCCGGGACCACCATATAGGAAAAATGGATTATAACGGGTGCCTGGTGTATTAATGATACTTTTAGCGGCTGCAACAGCAAGTTCGTTATTGGAGCCGATTATGAAGTTTTCTAGGGTATACTTGTTATTTAATCCGTTATTGTGGGTTTCTTGGGTTGATTTGTTTGGAACCTTGATGGTTTTTAAGCGATTTTTGACAGAATTGTCTTTAATAACTTCACGGGAACGAGGTTTGGTTTTGGGGTTGGATTGAACTTCAAAATCAATATTGGTTACTGCAATATTGTTATTATTGAGTGCGGTGGAGATTAATTGTATATAACGAGCGCGGAGTTGTTTGACATAGAATGAGTTTTTTACACCAATTTTAATGTCGCCATTTTCAGTGGAGATAAGGTTAGTGTCTTGAAACCAAGTGGAGAAATTGGCAGCAGAAATTTGTTGTTCGATTTCAGCAAGTACGTTTTTCCAAACGTCATACATTTGTATTAACCTCCTTTTAGTAATAAGTATAGCACGAAAAACATAGTTTTCCACAGGCTTTAATTATGAAAAAATGTGTTGTAATAAAGAATTCAGGAAACAGGTATTATGTTTTCCACAGAAAACATTAAATCCCTATTACATATGTGGAAAACTTCTTGAAAAATGTGGAAAAATGAGGTATACTATAAAAAGAATTTGAATAAAATTAAAATTTAAGGAATAATATGCCAAAACGAACTTATCAGCCACATAAAAAGCAGCGCAAAGTTGAACATGGTTTTCGTAAGAGGAATGCGACAAAGAATGGACGAAAGGTCTTAGCACGTCGTCGCTTAAAGGGTCGGGCTCGATTGACTGCTTAATATGTTAAGTAAAAAGTATCGATTTCATTCACGTGGTGGAGTGAAATATGTTTATCGACACGGTAGAACTGTTAGGACACCCAAGTTGTCTCTGGTTTTTGTGGAAAATAAGCGAAAATTTACGAGGTTTGCGGTTGTAGTTTCGAAAAAAGTTGAAAAATCAGCAGTTAAGAGAAACCTAATTCGAAGAAGAGTGTATGAAGTTTTAAGGTTGAATCTGGATAAGATTCCTAAAGAACGAGATTATGTTTTTGTGGTTTTTTCAAAGGATTTGGGGAGGATGCCTTTTCGCCAAATAGAAGAGCTTTTGGGAAAACTGGTGGAAGATAGTAACATATGATATAATAATCGCAATGGATAAAAAGAGTGTAAAAAGGTATATCTATTGGGGGCTGTTTGTTTTATTTGTGTTTGGTTCTATTGCGGCTGGTGGACCGTTTAATCTGATTGATGTAATTATAGTGCGTCCGATAGTTAATATTCTTTTTGTAATTTTTAATTTGGTGCATGATTTTGGTTTGGCGATTATAATTTTTACAATTATCGTAAAACTATGTATGTGGCCTTTGACAAAGAAACAGATTAATCAGACGAAATTGATGAGAAAGCTACAACCAGAGCTTACTCAGATAAAGAAGAATTGTAAGGGGAATAAACAGATGGAGTCGCTGCAAACAATGGATCTTTATAAGAGGTACAATGTGAAGCCATTTGCTTCGATAGTGACACTTTTGATACAATTACCGATCTTTATAGCGATTTTTTCTGCGATTAGGGTGATAGCTACTCCGATGCCGACAGATAACTTAATGAATAGGGCGTATAGTGTTGTTGCTTATGAAGGATCGGAAATACAGACTCTTGAAGAGAAACAGAAAGTATATTTGGCTGATTTAACTAATGATGAGGTACCGGCCGAAGAGAAAACGTCTTATGATTTTCATCCTCAATTGTTTGGAATAATTAGGCTAGACGTACAGGCTAGTGATGTGATGATGGGAAGGTTTAGCTATAGTGCGCTGTTTATATTGATATGTGCGATCTCTGCTTCGTGGATACAGTATTGGGCAACAAAACAGCAAATGCCTTCGGGTAAATCGGAAAAGAAGAAGAAATTCCGTGATTTAATAAGAGACGCTAAAAATGGTAAAGATATTGATGAGTCAGACATTAGTGGTATGGCAACTGGTCAAATGTCTATTATGATGCCATTGATGATGTTCTTTATTATGTTTAATCTAAATGGAGCGTTGGCGTTTTATTATTTCCTTAGCAATATAATTACGGTACTACAACAAAGGGTGGCGTTAAAAAAGGTTAATCAGGAGATTGACGATATGACGGATAAGGCTGTACTAAAAGAACTAAGAAACATTAAAGAAGCTGAAGTGGTGGAAAATAAAAAAACAGGAACAAAAATAACTCGTATCTCCGCACGTGATAATAAAAAGAAAAGGAGATAAATTATGAATAAAGATGAATCGGTAAGGTTTGCTGCAAAGTACCTCGAAGACTTGTTGAGTTTTTTTGGTATTAATGTTGCGGTTAGTTCTACAATAGACGATGAAGTTATACAATTATCCGTACCCTCTACTTCACTTAATTCGTTGTTGATTGGTAGAAATGCAGATAATTTGAGAGCGTTGCAGCATATAGTATCGATGGCATTGGTGTCGAAAGAGGCGGAGGTGGTGCGTGTGAATGTTGACGTGGCAAATTATAAAAGGCAGCGAGCGGATAGAATTGCGGAGAAGGCTGAAGGGTGGATTGAGAAAGTGCGCCGAACTGGAGAGTCGATGACAGTGGATTTAAACGCGGCGGATCGTAGGGTGGTGCATAAACTGGCACAGGACTATTCAGATATCGAAACGCATTCGGAGGGGGAGGGAAGAGAACGGAAACTAATAATTAGTAAAAAGGATATATAAGACTAGTTATTATTGATTATTCTTGTGTATCGTTTTCACCTAGGATGATGATGAAGTCATAGTTTTGATCGATGCCTGTGGGTAACTCCTCGATTGATTTGGCTGATTGGTTGTATCTTTTTTCAAGTAGGCTTTTGGTGCCAGGCTTATTATCTGTGAGGGAGAATATAGTATATTGTTCACTGTAGGTACCTTCTGGGGCGTCGTCGACATAGACGTTTTTGTAGCCATCTTCTGTGAGAGTGGTTTGTTCTGATGAGGCAAGGCCTGGTATCTCAGTTCCGTTTAAGACTAGAATAGTGGTGTCTTCATAGACGCGTGGGTCGCTAGAGAACATTTTACTAACAAAATCTTTGATGCGAGCATAGTAGCCGTTACCGCCAGCTGGAAGTACATAGGAAATGCCGTTAATGGTGCCGGTAGTCATAAGTGGTTCCGGGGAAAGAAGGGAGATTTGGCGCATGGAGTTGAAATCAAATTCGGAAGCAAGGTGGGCGATAGATTTTAATTCCTCGATAGAGAAATTAGTGCGGAGGTTGTCGCCGAGAGTAGAAGCGAGATTGATGAGGTCGGGAATAGAAAACTGTTGTTCGAGGATTTTGTCTTTGATGCCGATAAGGATTTTTTGCTGGGAAGCACCACGCGAAAAATCACCATCAGCCGTGCCATGACGAGCACGAGCTAGGCCGAGGGCTTGTTCTCCATTGATAGTGTATTCTTGGCCAGCTTGAAATACGGCACCTGTGAAGTAGTAGTCTTCGATATCTTCGTCTAATGTAACATGGATACCACCTAAAGTGTCGACGATTTGAACAAGGGAACCCCAATTGAGATGAGCGTAGTATTGGAAATCGATGCCTAGAATATCACTGACTTCTTCCATGAGGGCTTCGGCGCCGGCCTGCTCATTGTCACCTTCCATGTTGTTACACCAATAGATTTCGTTGATTTTGCCGGTGGCGGTACAAGTAGAAGAAACTTTGAGATCACGAGGAAGGCTCAGCATGGCAATGTCGCCGGTTTCTTGGTCGAAGCTGATGATCATGATCGAATCGGTGAGTTGAGCACCATCGTGAATAGTATTTCCTTCGTCGCCATTCATATTATAACCGCTGGTGCCGATAGCTAGGATGTTAGTGCGACCGTTTTCGTCGGTTTTGAGTGGTTCGTAGGTTTCGCTGGTGTTTAAGAGATCAAAGACATTGCCTTGGCCACCGGTAATTTTGGCGATAATGTCGTTACCCCAGAGAATTAGCCAAGTTGCTGCACCAGCAATCAATAGAATGATTATTATAATGACGGTAATGATGATTTTGCGTTTTTTGGACACGGGCTTTTTGTCTTTCTTTTTTGATTTTTTTGTGGAACGGTGGTCGAGACTGGGTGAATCTTGGGCTGGTTTGAGCTCGCCGCTGGTTTCATCGAAATCGAAAGCCTGGATGGGCTTAAGAAAATCTGCGGTGATGTCACTTGGTGTTGATGGTGGTGTGGTTTGGGGTTGAGTTGCGGGCGTTACATCTGAGACTATATCTGATTGTGTTTGAGGAATTGTAGATGCAATAATATCGTTGGTAGTAGATTGAGGGTTGGTGGCGGAAGTACGGGGTTTGGTGGTTTTAGCGCGAGGAGTAGTTGGTTTTGATGTTTTTACTGTTTTTGATGGGGTGGGTTTTTGGGTGGTTTTTCTAGGGGATGGTTTTGTGGCGGATTTGGGTTTTGCGGTAGATGATTTTCGAGTAGTGGTTGGAGTTTTGGTTTTTGGTGTAGAAGTAGTCGCTTTTTTAGAGCGACGAGAAGTTAGTCCATCGATTGATTTATTTTTATCCATTGTTTATAATTATAGCATATGGCGGTTAAGTTAACAAAAAAACAATTAGTAGTTTTGAATTTTTTGCAGGATTTTACAGAAGAAAACGGTTATTCACCATCTTATCGTGAAATTATGACGGGATTAGGGCTATCTAGCGTATCGGCGGTGGCAGAACATGTGGAAAACTTGATATCTAAGGGGGTTTTAAAAAAAGTCCCAGGTGCGGCGAGGTCACTAGAAGTGCTGGACTATAAACACGAAGAGACGGTGGGATTGTTTAAGGCAAAAATGGTGGATTGTACGGAGGAAGAGAAGATGATATTGGGGAAGGCAGGAGAGATATTGGGGTTGGATTTGGGAGAGTGAGAGTGATAGGCTAAAAGCTATGATAAAAAAAGATATAGTCCGGAGGAAATGGAAAATTATTTTAGTGATTGGGGGGTTAGTTTTGATGGTTGGAATAGGTTTTTTGGTGAAATATGGAATTGAGAATGCTAGGAGGAATGAAATATTGGCGAGATTTCCGGATAGGGATGTACCGAGGATTAATATTGAACTAAATGGGGTGGGGCTGGAGGAAATCAAAGGTGGGACGAAAGATATAAAATATGAAGGAAATGAATTAACAATTTATGATAGCGAGGGAGTAAGCGAATATGAGGACGTAGAGGTGAAGGGGAGGGGAAACGGAACATGGGGACAAGAGAAAAAACCATTTCAGATTAAGTTTCAGAAAAAAGTGGATTTGTTTGAGATGGGTAAGGCAAGAAAATGGTTGCTTCTTGCTAATGCGATGGACGCGACGAATCTTAGGACGGCAACGGCGTTTTATCTAGAGGAAATGTTGGGCATGCGATATAGATTTGAGGGGAAATTTGTAGAATTATACGTTAACAATGAATACGAGGGACTATATTATTTGACGCATGCGGTGGAGATTGGAAAAGATGTGATAGATTTGAAGGAACCAACAGGGGTACTGGTAGAACTAGATAATATATATGGTGGAGTAGAGTATCATTATTTAACTCAGAATGGTGATAAATTGGTGCCAAGGGATATACTGGATAAAGACAAACTAAATGAAGCGATGGAAGATTTTATAAAAGATTATAATGAGTTTGAAGAGGCGGTTGGAAGAAAAGACTATGAGAAAATTAAAGAATTAGTGGATGTTGAATCGTTTGCGGAATATTATTTATTGTCGGAATTTTCAGTGAATCCTGATGCGTATTGGACGAGTTTTTATATGTATAAGGATGGGCTCAACGATAAAATTCATGCTGGGATAGGATGGGATTTTGATTTAGCGTTTGCGAATAGAAATTGGGGAAATTGGATGGGGGAAGCATTTTATTCGCCGACAGGGAAAATGGCAAGAAAGGGTGAATTGATTACAAAAGAAGAATACGATGAATTGGGGGTGGGTGGATATGAAATGAGCTTGCTTTTATCGCGGATAATGTTTGACTTGATGGAAGTATCAGAATTTAGGGAAGAAGTGTTAAGAATCTTTGGGGAGAGAATGTCAGGACGAAAGGATGAGTTGGTTATGGCTGTGCTGAAAAAAGCTGAAGAGATAGAGAGGCTTACTGAAGAGAATTATAAGAAATGGAATAACGGTGATTATAAAAAGGATTTAGAAGAAATGGTAGAATGGATTGAAGTGAGATATGATTATTTTGAAGAAGAATATGGTGGTCAGCAAAAAGCTAAAGGGGTTATTTAGTTGATAATTCAGGCTGAGAGTGCTTGCGTTTTTTTATTTTTGTGGTATCCTGAGAATAGGAGAACTGTAATTTATGGCACAAAAACGAAAAAGAAACAAGAAATGGATTTACTGGATAGTGGTGCTAGTGTTTTTTGTGTTAGCTGGAACTGTAGTTTATTATGTATGGGATAGTTATTTTAGGGATAAGTCTGAACAATCTAGTGAGCAGAGGACGGAGCAAGTTGAAGAAAAAAAGACTGAAGAGATTGATGAGAAAGAGGATGGGAACGTAGTGGAGAAGAAAAAGGTGGAGCAGTATGATGGAGAAGATCCGAACATGGCTGATGATTTATCGGGTGTGGTGACGTACGCTGGAGTAAGTGGTGATAAATTGATGGTTAGATTAAATATTGATCAATATTTAGATAGTGGAAGTTGTGAATTGGTCTTAGAAAAGGATAGTAGCGTTGTATACAATAGTGTAGCAAATGTAATAAGCAATGTTTCTACGGCGACTTGTGAAGGGTTTGATGTGCCAATAAGTGAAATAGGCACAGGGCATTATGTAATAAATGTGAATGTAAGTGCAGGTGAAAAGAGCGGAATAATAAGGGGGGAGGCTGATATATGAGAAGAGTGAACCATAAAAGAAGTTTAATGGTGGTTGGTTGTGTGTTTTTGATGGTTTTTGTTTTTAGTTTTTTGGTGCAAAAGTTCAGTAATAATGCAGAGGTAGATGCGGCGTCGCTCGATGGGTTTGATCCCGGATATATTATTTCGGATTACACGATGGGGAATTATAATTCGATGAGTGAGGCAGATATACAGGCGTTTTTGACGGCAAAAAATCCGTGCAGTAATAGGGATTATGATTATTATTTAAGATTATCGGCGAACAAGAATTATACTTGGCACTGGGCGAATGGACATTTTGTGTGTTTAAGTGAGGAGAGGTTTGGTGATGGTGAAGTGATTGGGTCAGGAGATACGGCGGCACATATTATTTGGCAGACGGCGCAGGATTATAAGATAAATCCACAAGTTTTGATAGTTTTGCTACAGAAAGAGACGTCGCTGATTACGGATCCGATTCCGAATGATGGGGATTATAGAAAAGCAGCTGGATATGGGTGTCCGGATACGGCGGCTTGTTCGTCTAAGTATTATGGATTTAAGAATCAGGTGAGAAATGCGGCGGCGTTGTTTAGAACGGTACTGGATGGGGGATGGACGAATTATCCGCTTGGGAATAATTATATACAATATAATCCAAATGCGGGGTGTGGGGGGTCAGTGGTAAATATCCGGTCGCTTGCTACATCGGCACTATATCGTTATACCCCATATCAGCCAAATGAAGGGGCGATTGCGGCGGGATATGGGACGGCATATTGCGGGGCGTATGGAAATAGGAATTTTTATTTGTATTTTGAGGATTGGTTTGGGGGGGTGACGAGAGAATATTCTGAAAAATTTGGAAGGGTTATTCCAGATGGAACATATCAAATAACATCAAGTGTAAATTTAAATTTAGCTTTTGATATTTATGGTGGCATTGTAGAAAACATGGAGTCTGAAAAAATTATTGCATATGAGTCTAAGGGTAAGAATGTCGAACGAGCTAACCAAACGTTTGAGGTAAAATATAATAATTCCGGATATTATTATATTTATAATAATCATTCTGATTTATATTTGAGTAATGATGAGGGTAAATTAAAAGTCCAAAAGAAGGATGGGACTTGCAAACAAAATTGGAATTTAAAGCGAAATAGTATTGGTATATACGAAATAATTTCGGCGTGTGACGGGAGAAATATAAGAATATCATCAAACAAGGAAATAAATTTGTCTTCGGGAAATGAAAAATGGAAATTTTTTGAAATAAGCGGTCAAACGGATATTTTGAAAGATGGTGTTTATCAAATTTCTTCTGCGACATCTAAAAGCTATGTTTTGGATATAAAGGGTGGTATAAATATTGATAGTGTATCGGGAGAGATGAATGTCTGGGTGCGCAAAACATATAATGAAGATTGGTCGAATCAAATATACGATGTAAAATACGATGAAAATACGGGTTATTATTCAATAAAGAATCATTTATCGGGATTGATGCTCGACGTTTATAAAGGTGAAAGCTTGGATGGGACTAAGGTGGTCGCTTGGAAAAGCAATGGTGGCTGTAATCAACGATGGATGATACGAAAAGTGGGAGACAGTTTTATGATTATTTCTGCTTGTACGGGAAAAGTACTCGATATATCCGGAGGGGTTAAAGTCGGTCAAGATGTGATTATTTATACAAATCATGGTGGGGACAATCAGAGATGGAAATTTGATAATGCAGAATATAATAACACCGATTATAATGGGGAGTATATGATAGTTTCCATGATGGATACGAATAAGGTTTTAGATATAAAAGGTGGAATAACGAACAAGAGTAAGAGCGGTGATGCAATTATATTTACTCGTAAAGTATCTAATAACAAAAATCAAATTTTTCGATTAAAAAAGGACTCAAAATCGGATTATTATTATATTTACAACTCTGAGGCAAATTTATATCTAGATGTGTTTGGTGGAAATAATGTTGATGGGACTAAAATAATCTTTTGGCCGTATAATGGCGCTTGTAACCAAAAGTGGAAATTGAGTGTAGATAAATATGGTTTATATTCTATAGCTTCTGCTTGTTCGAATAAACTTTTAGATATTTATGGCGGGAACATAAATAACGGGTCTTCTGTAATATTATTCCCTGGACATGGTGGGAATAATCAAAAATGGTTGCTTTTGAAAAATAGTGGTGGAATAGAGTAAAAATAAAACAGAAAACTTGTGAGGATGTTATAATTGGTGTATGAAGAAACGAGTTTTGTATGTGGTAATACCTTGTTATAACGAAGAAAAGTGTATAAATGAAACATTGAAGAGGCTTTCTCGGAAGTTAGACACTTTGATTAAAAATGAGGTCATAAGTGAAAAAAGCCGAATTGTCTTTGTTGACGATGGTTCAAAGGATAGGACTTGGAATTTAATTACTGGTGTGAATGGAATATATACGATTGGATTGAAATTGGCGCATAATAGAGGGCATCAGAATGCTTTATTGGCTGGGTTGATGTACGCAAAAGAGTATGCTGATGTTGTAGTATCAATGGACGCGGATTTGCAGGATGATATAAACGCGATAGACGAGATGTTAAAAAAGAATGCGGAAGGCTATGAAATAATTTATGGGGTAAGGAGCGAAAGAAAAAAAGATTCTTTCTTTAAACGAAATACCGCTCAACTTTTTTATAAGATAATGAAATTTATGGGTGCTGAAATTATATACAATTCGGCTGATTATAGATTAATGAGTAAAAAG
The DNA here is from genome assembly GCA_964468665.1 of uncultured Candidatus Saccharibacteria bacterium. Lineage (GTDB taxonomy): Bacteria > Patescibacteriota > Saccharimonadia > Saccharimonadales > Saccharimonadaceae > Nanosyncoccus. Next base: position 34,192 of record CAYXTS010000005.1, on the reverse strand, counting down.
GCTTTGGACGAGTTATCTAAATATAAAGAGACCAACTTGTTTTTACGTGGGATAGTGCCTTTAATTGGGATGAAATGGACAACGGTAAAATATGCTAGAGGAGAGAGATTTGCGGGCGAAAGTAAATATCCACTTAAAAAAATGTTGGGATTTGCTTGGGAGGGAATAACTTCTTTTAGCATGAGACCGTTGAAGACTATATTTAAGCTTGGGGTGATAGTTTTTATATTAAGCTTGATAGTGATGCTATATTGTATCATTCAATATCTTTGCGGGAACACTGTGAGCGGCTGGACTTTTACGGTGTGTTCAATATGGATGGTAGGTGGGTTGCAAATGATAAGCATTGGGTTAATAGGTGAATATATAGGTAAAATATATATAGAAACTAAACAAAGGCCAAGATATATGGTTGAAGAGATCTTTAAATCTGAGGAAGCGGGGAAAAAATGAGAAAAAAGGTAGATAATTTTTTAGTAAAATTTTTTGTAATTTTGGGAATTATAATTTTTTTTGTGGCATTAATTTGTGTGGCAAATAATGGTTTTGGTTTTAATTCATTTTTATTGCTGGTAGCCTTTCTAGTTTTTTTAGTATTTTTTATAAAAAAGAAGAAAGAAATTTTAGTTTTTCTAAAAGAACATAAAAAATTTGTAGTAATATTATCTATTTTTTTAGTGGTGTTGGGATTTATATTGAGAGGAACTTTTATTTTTATACAAGGAGGTTTTAAGATAAATAGTACTTTATCTGACACTGGGGTGCATTGGTATGGCGCCACACAGCTAGTTGAAAATGGTAATTTGGGACGAGAGATTGGTGAGTATGAAAAACTTTATCCATATCTTTTTTCTTATACTGGGACTTTAGCTTTATTCATGTCGGTGTTTGGAAATAGTTATGGAAGTGTTTTGATATTGAATATTGTTTGTGATGTAATAAGTTGTTTATTATTGTATATACTTTTTTACAAATGGAAAAAACGCAAATTGGTTGGGCTTTTGGCTGCGACCGCATGGGCAATTAATCCTTTACAAATAGTTTTTTGTGGTTTGCCGCTTGCTATCGTGATAGTAAACATGTTTTTAATTATGGCGATTACGCTAATTTATTTAAGCATAAATTTAAAAAATAATTTAATAAAATTTTTGCTATTTTCTTTGTTTGCTGGAGGGGTGATTGCGGCTGGGAATGCTTTTCGGCCAATTTTTGTAGTGCTATTAATAGCATATATATTGTATTGGTTTACTGTTGTAATAAAAGATAGGACGAAATTGAAAAATGCGATGCTAGGCTGTATTGCGATGATAATTGGATATTTGGCAATAATGGGATTGCCTGGAATTCTGCATCAACATTTTAATCAATATTTTCATGGAGAGAAGAGCCATTCGGGTTGGAGTGTTTTTGTTGGAGCCAATTATGAGACAAAGGGAGTTTGGAATCCGGATGACAGAGACTATTTCTTTGGGCCAGTTTTAATAGAGCAGGCAAGAGGGGATACGGATGTGGCTTCTTCCATTATTCTAAAAAGGGCATTTTTGCGTTATGGCGAAATGATAGTTAGTGGTAAAATTTTTCAACATTTTGCGAACAAAATAACAGTATTATTTGGGGATGTGGACAATTCTATTTATGATTTACCTTATGTTTTTGATTTTTCTAGTAAAAACTTTTTATATAGGATTTTGCAGGATTTAATATTGATTTATTATTATTTCGTTATTTTTATAATTGGGTGGCATGTTGTAGAGGTAATAAGAAAAAAGAAATTAAATTGTGATGACCCATTTAGATTATTTTTGGTAATTTCACTACTAGGTTTATTTGCTGCTTCTATGTTGGTTGAAGTAATGAATAGATATAGCTTGCCATTGATAACAATACTCTTGATATTAGCTATAGACTTATGCGCCACAAAAAGAAAAATCAAAGGTGTGGTATAATATAAATATGAATTATAAAATAAAAGTGTCGGTGTTGGTGCCGATTTATAATGTTGAACAGTTTTTGCCAGAGTGCTTGGATAGTTTGATTAACCAAACATTGAAAGAAATAGAAATAATCTGTATCAATGATGGTTCGAAAGACGATTCTTTGAAGATTATTAAGAGATATGCAAAAAGAGATAAACGTATAGTAATAATTGATAAGAAGAATTCTGGTTATGGCGATTCGATGAACCAAGGTTTGAAGAAAGCGGTTGGTGAGTATATCGGGATTGTAGAATCGGATGATTTTATTGATACGGACGCATTCTCTGAATTATATAGAATTGCGAAGAAATACGATTTGGATGTTGTAAAGGCGAATTTTTATGAGTATTTTGGTGAGGCAAGAAAGGATAAAGCAGTAAGCAATATGTTTTTGTCTGAGCAGACAGGTAAGGTGATTGATCCGAGAGAAAAGAGGGAAATATTCTATCAGCCCCCGTGTATTTGGTCTGCTATTTATAAAAACAGTTTTTTAAAAGAGAATGGTATTGATTTTTTACCAACACCTGGTGCGGCCTATCAGGATGCCGGTTTTAATTTTAAAGTATGGTCAATGGCGAGGAAGGCCTACTTCTTAAAGAGAGCATTCTTACACTATCGCCAAGACAATGCAAATTCGTCGGTAAAGGATGCAACTAAGATTTATTGCGTGAAGGATGAGTATGATTCGATTGAGAAGTTTTTGAAGGAAAAGGGTTTGATGGAGGAATTGGGATTAATTGCCTTTACTTGTAGATTCGGTGGATATATATGGAATTTGCATAGATTGAATAGAAAAGCTGCACTAGAGTTTTCGAGTGTAGTAAAGGAAGATTATCGACGCGCAAAAGAAGGTGGTTATTTAGATCCTGAAAGACTCGATGAGATTGGGAAGCATAATTCAAGAATGATTGCGATTCGGCACCCGAAGTTATATATTGCTTTTAGACCTTTACATGATTGTCGTAATAAAGTTCGGCCGGTTATTTCTAATGTAGTGAAGACTATTTCGCCACGCTATCGACAGAGGCTTAGAACTATCGATTCACTGGATAGGTTGAGAGTTGCTCAGGAAGAATTGGCAAATAAGATTGATGATATTGAAAAAAGGAACAGTAAGAATGAATAGCAAGGTTAGTGTAATTGTACCGGTATACAATTGTGAAAAGTTGGTCGACCGTAGTCTTGAACGGTTGACGAGCCAGACTTTGAAGGATATCGAGATTGTTTGCGTAAATGATGGTTCGACGGATGGTTCGCTTGAAATACTTGAAGCGTGGGCAAAAAAGGATAAAAGAATAAAAATCGTGAGTCAAAAAAATGGCGGATTATCGTCGGCGCGTAATACTGGTATTGCAAATGCTAATTCGCCTTATTTGATGTTCTGCGATGCGGATGATGAATTTGATAATAAAATGTGTGAAATAATGGTTCGAACCATTGAACGAGAGGAAGTGGATATAGTTGCTTGTGGTACGGAGGTAAAATACGATGCACATTCTGAAATAGCGGAAAGTGATAGGAATTATTATCGGATTAAGTTTTCTGGTAGGAACTATATTAATGAAACAATCACTGCGAAGACCGATGTTTCGGTGTGTGACAAACTATTCAAGACAGAAATTGTTAAGAAGTATAAGATTGCTTTCCCTTATAAATTAAATAATGAAGACTACTATTTTTATAATGCATATATGAGTGTGGCGAAGACAATTTTCTTTGTAAATCAAAAATTATATACGTATATTCGTCATGAAGATTCGATTATGTCAGAGAATTTTGACAAGCATTCCTATTCACCTGATCATTTGTTAATTGCGAAAGAGCTGTTTGGTTTTTACAAAGATCATGGGTTTTTGGAAAAACACACGGATTTCTTTTGGAATCAGTTTTCGGAGAGTTATTGGTTTTCGTATGAGCACTCAGCGAGAAAGTTTCACGGAAAAATTCATAAGATTGCAAAAGAATTTATAGTAAAAAATATTCGACAATATCCTATAAGCAATCCTAAAACTAGAAAAAAAATATTTATAATTCTTCGTAATGATTTGCCGCATAAAATAATGCGCGACGTGAAGGGGAGAATGAGCAGAGTTTATCGGAAGATAAATGTAGCTTATAAGCAGCAGGATTTCATTAATAAAAATATTGAACAAATGGAACAGAGTATTTATGAGATGTCAGAAAGAGTAGATAAAATTGAAGGAGGGAAAAATGGAAACTAGGATTGATTATTTGGTAGTTGGGGCGGGGATATTTGGTGCAACTGTAGCAGAAAGATTAGCTAGTGCTGGTAAAAAAGTTTTAGTAATTGACAAACGTCCGCATTTGGCCGGGAATATTTATTCTTATACTGATAAAGAGACTGGAATTGAAGTGCATAAGTATGGTTCACATATTTTCCATACCGAGATGGAAGAGGTGTGGGATTATATTTCTAAGTTTATGGAGTTCAATGATTATACTCACACTGTGAATACTAGGCATGAGGGTAAACTATATCCAATGCCGATCAATCTTGATACGGTGAATTTATTATATGGCACAGATATGGGTGCGGAAGAAGCGGAGAAGTTTGTAGCAAAGGAAGCTAAACGAGATAGCGAAAAGTATGGAATCACAGAGCCGAAAAATTTTGAGGAAAAAGGTATTTCGCTAGTGGGGGAGAAGTTATACACGGCGTTTTTGAAGAATTACACAGAAAAGCAGTGGAATACTTTAGCTACGAATTTGTCTGCGGAGATTTTGAGTCGGATTCCGGTGAGGTTTTCGCATGATAATCGGTATTTTATGACAGCGAAGCATCAAGGTATACCAAAAGAAGGATATACAAAGATGGTTGAGAATTTGCTGGATTCGGATAATATTGACGTTAAACTGAACACTGAATTTAAAGATATTGAAAAAGATTTGCCGGAGAATGTAAAAATAATTTATTGTGGGCAGGTGGACGAGTTACTTAGCTACGAGCTTGGCGTTTTGCCTTGGCGCTCTCTAAGATTTGAAGAAGAAAAAACTGAAAATGGATTGGGCGAGGCAGTGATTAATGAGGCGGATAAGGATGTGCCATATACGAGAGCACATGATTATAAATATTATCAAATTCATCAGCCGGAAGTAATTGAACAAAAGATTTCGTATGTTGCTAGGGAGTTTCCGGCGGATTTTGAAAAAGGCGGAGAAGCATATTATCCAGTAGGCAATGAAGAGTCACGTGAGTTGTATAAAAAATATGTTGAACTATGCAAAGAAAGATATCCAAATATGATATTAGGTGGTAGATTGGGCGCTTATCAATATTGGGATATGGATAAAGCGATTAAAAACGCTTTGGATTTAGCAAAAACGTTGTAGACTTACTATTCTTTTGGAAGAAGTTTTTTGATTAGCTCGGTGAGTTTTGTGCTTGAGATGCCGTCAGTGTGAGGAAGGTAAACGATTTCAACGCCGTGGGGTTTTAGTTCTTTTTCGTATTTTTCCCATTGTGGTGTACCTTGCCAGTCTGAGCCTACAAACATTTTATTAAATTTGTATTTTTCCCAGGCGCCTAGTTTGTTTTTGTCGACTTGCGGGACGACTTCGTCTACGTATTTTAAAGCCGAGATAATTTCTTTACGTTCTTCGAATGGGATGACTGGAGTTTTGTGCTTTTCTTTTTCTACTAATTCGTCCGTGCTAACTGCGACGATGAGGTAATCGCATTTAGCTTTTGCGTTGCGAATGACATTGAGGTGTCCGATATGAAACATGTCGTATACTCCGGCGGTATAGCCGATAATTGGTCGTTTTTCGTTAGTCATGATGTTTGCTCCTTTCTTTAATTTTTTTGTATGGAGTAATGGTTTTGTCAAACAATTGATATGCTTTGGATGAGAAGACTTTTTCGGCTTCTTGACGATAAGTTTCTAAGTCTTTAATTTTTTGGGATAAGAGTTTATTGTCTTTTTTTAGATTGCGGATGATTTCGTCGCGTTCGTAAAGTTTACCTCCTTCAATGAATCTTGATGTAGCAATCTTTTGTGCTAAAATGATGACGTTGGCGTAATCTTGTGGGAGTGGATTTATTTTTCTGACATGAATATTGCCAAAGAGCTTTTCTAGAACGGATTGTAACATAAAATCATCAAGAAATGATTTTTGATTGTCTTCATGAAAACTTAAACTATCGTTGTAACCGTTTATTATTTCTCTGACGATCTGATTCGCTGTTTTACGATGAAATACTCCACCTTCGTAATTTGGATATTCGGTATTTTGATAACCAGAAAAGTTACGAGTTTTAGCTGGTTTGAAATTGTCTTGATTGAGCCAACCTGGACCGCCGCCATAGATATCATAGATATATACTGGAGTCCCCGAAATTAAACAATATGGGACAGTTTTAGCGATGGTTAGTATGGCATCATATTGTTCTAGAAGTTTTTTCGTGAAGAGTCGGTATTCTTCTTGATCTTCGCCGAGAATAGCTGTGTTGATATGATAGACATCAGAAAGGATTTTTTTGGCTTCTATGACTTCTTTGGGTGGATGACTGGAGACGATTAAAAGGTCTTTTAAAGTCTTGGATGGTTTGTGTTGGCGAATAGTAAATTCATTGGGAGCGGGATTGCGAAAAAATTCAGTGGGTATGTTCGAAGACAAGAATGATTTGTTGACTTTTTTAACTTCTTCAGCAATAAAGAGGGAAAGACTGGATAAGTGATTTTCAAGATTATAAATCCATGGCTTTTCGTCTGGGATCCAATCCATGCCTGACATATGAAGAAAAATGAAGGCAGGGGGGTTGTTTGGTATTTTTTTAGTTAATTCATCAATAATACTGATGGGCAAGATTTGAGAATGAACCCAAATGTAGTCAAAATCGGTTAGTTTATACTTTGGCTCATTTTCTGCGATATCAACTTTGATGTTGGAGGATTCAAAATAGGATTTGGCTGGTTCAGCAAAGTCGCAAGCGTAAACTGTTACTTTGGCCCCCATAGAAAGTAGTTGATTAGCTAATTCGAGCGTTACTACTGTTGAGCCATTAATTGAACGGATAGCCGGTTGAGTGATGAGAAAGCGTTTATTTTTGAACATTTTTTTTGCTCCTTGTTTTGATGCTTCTTAGTGGCTTAGTAATTTTCCAGCTAGTTGAATTAAGGAGGTTATTGATTGTGTTGGTTAATTGATTAATATGAGATTCTTGGTGTTTGATAGTTTGTTCGCGATTATGCCATTCTTCGACTAACGTGTCATGTAAAACTTTGCGATAATCTGCGGTCTCGTCAGAGCCTAAATATTGTTTAATGATATCAACAAATTCTTTGAAAGGGTTGTTTGATGGTTTTATAAACAGCTTTTCTCTAAGAATTTGTTGTTTTTTAGAATAAGATTGAATATTAAGAAGCATTGGAAGGACTTGATTAGCTTGGCTAGTGTGAGGGATAATACCTTGCTTGACGAACAAGAATTGTGGAGTATCGATTGTTTTAAAATGTCTCGAGTTAAGATTGTTAGCAAATAGCGCAACTGGAATTCCTGCACAAATTGACTCAAAGATGGCGCCAGAGTTATCCGATAAAACTAAGTCAGCTTTTTTTAGTAATTGTTCAACCGAAATATCAGAATCGTAGTATTCGTCTGCTAGGTTTTTTAATTTGTTGATGGTTTCTTGTCCGTCGATACCAAAATGAATTGCGTGGTGAGCTTTAACGATAATGAAGAATTGTTCTTTTAAAGCTTTGATGGAGGAAGTCGTGAAGCTATTTGCGCAACTAGTATCTGCTCCGAATGTTGGTAAAATAAGGAGAGTTGGTTTGCTGTTTTCGTTCTTTGATTTCTTGAAATTATAGTATCGCCAATATGGTATTGGGTAGACTTTGGCACCATAGGCATCAAGAAAATTTTGATCAAAAGTATTAAAGGAGAAGATGGCGTCGTAGTCGATTCTGGTGCTTGGCAAATAAGTCGGGTTTGGCTTGGTGGAAAGTGCGCCATATGGATACCGAATATGATATACGTAGTCTAAACGCTTGACGACGTCCAGCCCGGGATAAGGAGTAAGTAATACTTTATAATGAACGTTTTTGGGAGCGTCTTTGAGGGGAGAGTAGCCTAGGGATTTGATTTTTTCGAAAGTGTGTTCTGCGAGATGGTTGTAGCCGCTGTCATATGGGACGATAATATCGATTTCGATATTTGCCTTTTTCATAGCATCAATTGCGGGTTGCATGACAAAAAATTCGGTTAAATCATCAAAAACTATAGCTAAACTATTATTTGTTTTTTTCATGATTTGAAAACTCTCCACGATTGAATAATATAGCATCTGTAGTTTTCTTGTTCATATTTTCGTAATCATCGCGCCGAAATACAATAGTAGGAGATAATTCGTCTAAGCTATAAGAGAGAATGGAGCCGTTAGCATCTCGGATGGAACAATAAACGCGAATATTTGTGTCGTTTAAAGCAGACAAATTATAATTGAAACTCAGAGATTTTTGGCCTTTTCCTTTACAGAGTTTGTTTTTGGAATTGCTGTTGGCTAGGGTTTGACTACGGGCTATATCCCATAGTGTAATTGCGGCGAAGGTGTCGATATTTTCTTCTACGTCGTAAGCGATGTTAATTTTTAGCGTATCTTTTTGACTTAGTTTTTTGGGTGAATCTAATTTGACTTTAAGGTTTTTGACTGGATTTTCTTTGAATACTTCCCCCTTGTTTTTATTGGATTTAGAACGTTCAGCATTTTCTAGGCTATAGCTATTAGCAACATCCTCAGGGCTACCGTCGATTTTGACGACGCCGTCACGAATGAGGATAGCGCGGTTGCAATATTGGCGGACGTTTTCCATAGAATGAGTAACGAGAATGACTGTCTTAGATTTGTCTTTTTTGATGTGATTGAAGAATTGGTTGCATTTAGTCTGAAACGCTTCGTCGCCGACGGCGAGGACTTCGTCGAGTACTAGAATGTCGCCTTGGGCTTTGATGGCAATAGAAAAGGCTAAACGGACCTGCATACCGGAGGAGAAATTTTTGAGTTTTTGATCCATAAAATCTTCAAGTTCGGCAAATTCGACAATTTCGTCGTACATGGCGTCCATTTCTTTATTGGAAAAACCTAAAAGAGAACCATTAAGATAAACGTTTTCGCGTCCAGTGAGTTCCGGATTAAAACCGACACCGAGTTCGATGAATGGAATAAGGTTACCATTGATGGTGACCTGACCTTTTTCTGGGTAGTATACTCCGGCGAGGATTTTGAGTAGAGTGGATTTGCCTGAGCCGTTGCGTCCAACGATGCCAAGGAAATCGCCACGTTTGACTTCGAAATTAATATTTTTGAGGACAGTTTGTTTTTTGTATCCCTTTATGCCACGTAATAAATTAAAAACTGAACTTTTGAGGCTATTTGAGCGTTCGGTGGGGAGTTTGAATGATTTGGAAAGCCCATCAACTTTAATTACGGTATCATTGTCTGGGTTATCAATTTCGATACGTGTACCTATTGTTTTTTTCATTAGACATCCTCCGCAAAGGTCTTAGATTTTTTGCGAAAATAGATTGTCGCAAAGATAAGGATTACGATAATAATTATGATAGGGATGATTTGGAGCCAGAAATTGTTGATATAATTCCAGATAGTGGTGGTTTCGGTCGTAATGAGGTTGTAGCGAATATCTTGAATGGTTTGTGCAATGGGGTTTAGTAGAATGATTTTGGCGGCCGTACTGCTGCTTTCGATTACCATAGAGAGTGGATAGATAATAGGGACAGCATAAAAAAGTGCTTGAATGCAGACATCCCAGATTGAAGTAATGTCGCGGTATTTGACATTAATTGCGCCAAGAAGAAAAGAAATACCTAGCGCTAATGCATATAATTCGATGAGAAATATTGGCACGAGAAGCCAAGTCCAGGTCGGAGTAACACCATTAATTAAGGCAAAAATTATTACTACAACCAAGTTTATAAGCATATTTATAACTGCAGTTAAAGTGGCTGATACCACTACGATGTATTTTGGGAAAGATATTTTGCGGATTAAATCACCTCGTTGGACCATGGCTTGAATTCCTTGGGATGTGCATTCCGTAAAGAAACTCCACATGGTGGTGCCGGCAAGGAGATAAACAGGATAATGTGGGATATCGCCACCGAAACGAAGTAATTTTGCAAAAACAACATACAGAATCGCAAACATCATAAGCGGACGGAGTAGAGCCCACAAATATCCAAGAACAGAGCCCTGATAGCGCAATTTGAAATCAGTTTTCGTAAGCTCTTTTAGGAGGATACGATTTTTCTTGTTTAGTACATTTGGTATATTCATACCTATTAATTTTATCATAAAATAGTATAATATGATATGTAGAGGCTAAAATCAGAATTAAAAGTAAACAAAATAGTAAAGAGAGGAGAAAGAGGTGAAAATTTTGTTAACAGGTGGAACTGGTTATATTGGTTCTCATGCAGCGATAGAATTGTTGAAACTGGGATATGAAATTGAAATTTTGGATAATCTTTTTAATAGCAAATTTTCGGTACTCGAAGATATTGAAAAAATTACTGGAGTGAAGCCAGTTTTTCATAAAGTTGATATGCTGGACAAGCCAGCAATGGAAAAAGTCTTTAAGGATGGAAAATTTGATTTGGTGATGCATTTTGCTGGAATGAAAGCGGTGGCCGAGTCGGTAGAAAATCCGTTGACGTATTACGAGAATAACGTAGGTGGAACTATCAATCTTCTTAGATGTATGAAAAAACATAAAGTTAATCAGATTATTTTTTCTTCGTCAGCTACTGTCTATGGGGAGCAGGGAGTGGCAGAGATGGTGGAGGATATGCCTACTGGTATAGGGATATTGAATCCCTACGGAAGAACGAAATATATGATTGAAGAGATATTAAAAGATTCTGTAAATTTGAGTGCTACAATTCTTAGATATTTTAATCCTGTGGGTGCTCATCCTTCTGGTTTGATTGGCGAAGATCCGAAGGGTATTCCTAATAATTTGATGCCGATTATTATGAGGGTTTCGACTGGAGAGATTGAAGAATTACAGGTATATGGAGACGATTATGACACGCCAGACGGGACGGCAATTAGAGATTATATTCATGTGGTGGATCTTGTTAAAGGGCATATAGCGGCAATTAGGAATATGAAACCTGGTGTATCCATTTATAATTTGGGAACTGGAAAAGGAACTTCTGTGCTTGGCATGGTGGCGGCGTTTGAAAAAGCTAGTGGGAAAAGCCTGCCTTATAAAATAGCGCCAAGGCGTAAAGGAGATTTGGCCGAGATGTATGCAAATCCAAGTAAGGCAGAAAAGGAACTAGGTTGGAAAGCGGAATTGACCATAGAAGATGCAATGAGGGATACTATTAACTATTTGGAGCACGAAGCAAAGAGGAAATAATTTGTAATTTCAAGATTTAAAAATTTTATAGGCGTATTGGAAGAGGCGGGGGTTGATTATTGCGAGTCGGAGGGCGAGTCTGTCGGTTTTTGTGGAGATGGGATTGTTGGCGATATATGTTCGATTTGTTTTGATGTAATTGATCATTTCTTTGGTCTTGGGGTGACTAAGTGGGATTTGGCGAAGGATAGAGAAGCGGGCTCGCATGCGGCGCTCGTTGGTGACGTTTTTTAGGTCGGGGTATTTTGTATCGATATCGTCGCACATTTTATCTGTAAGCTCTATGATGTCTAATTTGCGGATGTCGAAGGATTTATTAGTAATCGAATCTTCGTGATGTACGTAGATATAGTCTTGGTTTGGTATGAAAGTGATTTTAGGTGCCTTCATAATTAACTTGTAGGTAGTGCCAATATCTTCGTGGAGTTTGCCCGTAGGGAATTTAATGCCGTTAAAGTAATCACTAGGAAAGAGTTTCATGGTGGCCGATAGCATGAAGCCGTGCTCTAGGAGCATGGCTTCTAGGGCGGATTCTGTGTTATATATCTTTTCTGGATATTTTTGGTTAAAACCTGATTGTTTGCCGTTTGGAAATATTTCTTTAAATGAACAACAAACAATATTGGCATTGGTTTTTTGGATGGCATTAAGCATGTTTTCAATCATCTGAGATTCGATTTTGTCATCAGAGTCAACAAAGGTGATATATTGGCCGGTGGTGTTTTTGATGCCGGTGTTGCGAGCGGCGGAGAGTCCTTGGTTTTTCTGATGGACTAGTTTGATGCGAGGGTCTTTCTTGGTGTAGTTATTGGCGATTTCGCGTGAATTATCGGTCGAGCCGTCATCTATGAGGATGATTTCGAGGTTTTGATAGGTTTGATTGATGATGGAGTCTAAGCAGGCGGGGAGATATTCTGCGGTGTTGTAGATTGGAACTATGATTGAGACTAAAGGAGTGGTTTTCATATATTTATAATATCAGATTTAATGATGATTAACGATTAATTTGGGATTTTGTTTTACCAAAGACGAATTTGTCGTAAAATAAGAAATTAATTATCATTATAACAATAGAAGTGAGAATGAAGGCGCCAGTAGTGAGGACGAATTCGTAGGTGAAAGGAAAATGAATGGCATTAGTGATATTGTAGGTAAATTCGTAGAGTGGGGTAAAAATACTGAAGAATTGAGTAAGAACTGGACTAATAATGATGGCGAGCATAGCGTTCCAAATAAAAAATCTAATGATTGAGTGTTTTGTAACGGTGCGTTCTTTCCAAGTGATTTTGGAGTGAGCGATATAGGCAACAACTGTAGTGATAGTTGTAGCAATGAGGGAGGATAGCCAGAGAAGATTGTTGTTTTTAATAATAAGATTTGAAAGAATTGCGAAGAGGGCGTAGTTGAAGAGCGTGATAAAAGTACCTACTAATACATATCGGATGGCGTGTTCTGAGGTTTTGACGTCTTGGACTTGGGTTTTGGGCTTGTTGGTTTTTGTACTGTCCATTGTTTAATTATACCATATGGACAAAACGTGAGGTTTTTAGTATAATGGATGCGTTTTGAGGCAATTTATTATGAAAAATGAGATTTTTGGGAATGAGAATGTAATACGAGTACGGGGGGCGAGACAGAATAATTTACAGAATCTTGATGTAGATATTCCGCGGGATAAGTTGGTGATTATTACTGGGCTTTCTGGCTCCGGCAAATCATCTCTTGCTTTTGATACGGTATATGCAGAGGGGCAAAGGCGATATGTGGAATCATTGTCATCTTATGCGAGGATGTTTCTTGGAATTATGGATAAGCCTGATGTGGATTCTATCACGGGGTTATCTCCGGCAATATCGATTGACCAAAAATCTACGTCGCGTAATCCGCGTTCTACCGTGGCGACGGTAACGGAAGTATATGATTATTTGAGGCTTTTGTTTGCGAGGGTGGGGGTGCCGCATTGTCCGATTTGTAAAAAGCAAGTTTCGAGAAGATCGGTGGAAGATATCGTGAACGAAGTGATGAAATTGCCACTCGGGTCGAAATGTATGTGTCTTGCACCAATAGTATCAGCAAAGAAGGGTGAATTTGCACATATTCCAGAGCAATATTCGGCGAAGGGATTTTCGCGAGTAAGAGTGGATGGAATTATTTATGCGCTGGATGAATTTCCGGAACTTAATAAAAATGAAAGACATGATATTGAAATAGTAATAGACAGGTTTGTGTTGTCACCAGAAATGCGAAGCCGAATTGCTGGTTCGATTGAGCAGGCGCTCGAAATGGGGCAGGGCATAATGCAACTTTTGAGAGTGACGGATAATGCGACTGCGGTAGGTGAATCACGAATTAATGCTGATAATTCTGAAGTCTTAACATATTCGCAGCGATATGCTTGTCCAGAACATCCAGATGAATTAATACCAGAACTGACACCTAGGTTGTTTTCTTTTAATGCGCCAGAGGGGGCTTGTCCGACTTGCACTGGGCTTGGTACGAGAATGGAGATTGATCCGGGTTTGGTGTTTAATAATAATCTTACGATTGCGGAGGGTGGGATTCGGCCGTTTAATCGAGTGGGGCAGGATTCGTGGTGGCTTAAAAGGTTGATGGCGGTAGGAGTGAAACACGGATTTAATGTATATACACCGATTGGGGAATTATCTGAGGACGTGCGCCATATGATTCTCTATGGGACGGGGAATGAAAAATATGAAATGAAGATTAGTGGGTCGGGCAGGTTTGCTGATGGGACGGTATATGAAACCACCTATGAGGGAGTGATACCGATGTTGGAAAGACGATATCACGATCCGAAGGTATCAGATTTTACAAAACATGATATTGAAAGGTTTATGCGAGTAAGGAAATGTCAGACTTGTAATGGGGCGAGGCTTAAACCAGCGGTGCTGGCGGTGACAGTACACGACCTTAATATTGTAGATATGTGTAATTTGGATGTGGATGCGACATTAGAAGTGTTGTCGCAAGATTTAGGGTTTTCGGAGTCGGAGGAATTGATTGCGGGACCGATTTTGAAAGAAATTCGTGAACGAGTGAAATTTATGCAGGATGTGGGACTGGGATATTTGGAACTTGGACGGGCAGCAAATACATTGTCTGGCGGAGAGGCGCAAAGGATAAGATTGGCTACGCAGATTGGGTCAGGACTTCAGGGGGTGTTGTATGTGTTGGACGAGCCGTCGATTGGGTTGCATCAGAGGGATAATAATAAACTGATTGCGACTTTGAAACATCTTAGGGATTTAAAGAATACAGTATTGGTGGTGGAGCATGATGAAGATACGATGTTAGAGTCGGATTATATTATCGATATTGGGCCGGGAGCTGGTGCGAGTGGTGGAAAATTGGTGGCGGCAGGAACTCCAAAAGAAATTATGGCTAATCCGGATTCAATTACGGGTAAATATTTGTCGGGTGAAATGACGATACCGGTACCGAAAAAGAGACGAAAGGCTAAACGTGGACGGGAACTTGTAGTAGTGGGTGCACGAGAAAATAACTTACAGAACATAGATGTGCATTTTCCGCTCGGGGTGATGACTGTGGTGTCAGGAGTATCTGGGTCGGGGAAGTCGACTCTGGTGAATTCCATCCTTGCTAATGAGCTATTGGCGAGGTTGCATCGAGCACAAACTGTTTCTGGTATACATGAGAGAATTGATGGTATAGAAAATTTGAATAAGGTAATTGTGATAGATCAGTCGCCGATTGGGCGAACACCAAGATCTAATCCGGCAACATATACTGGAGTGTTTACGGCGATTCGGGAACTTTTTGCGGCACAGCCGGAAGCGGAAATTAGAGGGTATAAGGCGGGGAGATTTTCGTTTAATGTGAAAGGTGGACGATGTGAGCATTGTCAGGGGGATGGAGTAAACAAGATTGAAATGCATTTTTTGCCGGATGTGTATGTGACTTGTCCGGCCTGTCATGGACGACGATATAATACGGAAGCTCTTGAAGTAAAATATAAGGGTAAGGATATTTCGCAGGTGCTTGATATGACGATTGACGAGGCGTTGGAATTTTTTGCTAATATTCCGTCTATTGCTGCAAAACTCAGAACAATCCAGGAGGTGGGGCTTGGGTATATTAGGCTTGGACAACCAGCAACGACGTTTAGTGGTGGTGAAGCACAGAGAATTAAACTTGCGACGGAACTATCACGGAGATCAACAGGTAGGACTTTGTATATTTTGGATGAGCCGACGACGGGATTACATTCGGATGATGTTAAGAGATTACTTTCGATTTTGAATCGGTTGGTGGATGGGGGGAACTCGATGATTATTATTGAGCATAATTTGCATGTGATAAAAAGTGCGGATTGGGTGATAGACATGGGCCCAGAGGGTGGTATAAAGGGTGGTCAGGTAGTAGCAGAGGGGACGCCAGAGGATTTGGCACGAAACGCCAAGACTCCGACGGGCGAGTATTTGCGGAAATATTTGTAACTACTAGGCGTGGTGAGTGGTCTTAATGGTTTAGTTGTGAAAAATAGTTGTACGTAAAGTTTTTATGGTAAAATAGAAGCATGGATTTGGGTCAGAATCAAAAAAAGGTGGGCAATGGGGTTTTTGTTGGTAATACCAATGTTCCTAGTTCTGGCTCGTCTTTGCAGGGTGTTCCTATTGTTAGTCCAGATATGGGGGATATTATTTTGGGTGGATCGAAAGAAAAGAAAGGGCATAGATGGCTTGTCGTGATACTAATTATATTTGTGGTTTTAGCGTTGATTCTTGGGGGGGTGTTAATATGGGTAAATCTAGCCAGAGGTAATAAAAGTACGTCAGCGGATATAGAGAGTTCTTTTAATAGATATGCGAATTATTTATTATATGGAGAAGATAAAACCGATGCGCTAAGTTATGAATCTGTTAGAGACGTGGGGTCGTCGGGTTATTATTTAAAAACGCAGGCAGAGCAGGGGAGTTTGAGCTCAGATTATTTGGATAATTTAAAGAATTACTTTCAGAATTTTTATACGATGATTGAGGGTACTATTGAGGGAAATGAGGACGAATATCCAAAGTCTTTTTTAAAAAATTATAAAAATCAATTGGATTTGATAGTGACTTATTACAAAAATTCACCAATGATGAGGGGAGAGATTTTGGCGGAATATGTAGCAGGTGGTGAAACGAGAGCGAGAAATTATATAGAACAAAGAGCGCAGCCTTTTGCCGAAATTGATGATATTTATAATGAAAACTATTATGATTTGTTGATGGAATGGGGCGATGACACTTTGGCGTTGTTGGTGGAGTATGATGAGATGGGGTGTGTGGATAGAGTTGAGCCTAATAGCGAAGGCAACAATGATGAGATAGAAGGTCGTGTTGATTATGGTTGTGTAGTAGAGAAGACAAATGAGTGGAATAATGATTTATCTAAACGGATATCAAAAAATTCTTCGATTATGTATGACATGTTGCGTTATAGTATGGATGATATTTCTAATTATCTTTTTGATATTTGGGATATGGTTTATAATGGTGATGAGGTGAGCGATGAATAGACGGATGAAAAGAAAGAGTCTGTTGTTTTGTTGCCTCTTTGCTTTGTCGTTATTGATTTCTTGTGTAGCTACTAGCAGAACTGCTTTTGCTGCAGTGGATGTTCCGAGCGTAATTAGGAATAAGGCCATTTTGCAAGGGGTATGGAGTTGTTATAAAAATGGCTCAGTAAAGGAAGACATAAATTTGGGCGATTATGGTGATATAAAAGGTGTTTTTGGTTTTATGCTCTCTCGTTCGGCGTCGGAAAATAAGGTATCTCTTATCACGGACTCTGATTTTTATAAGAAAGGGGATATAAGTTGTTGGGATTTGTTTAATGATACCAGTACTGACGATAATCTTCTTACATATTTTGGTAGGGATATTCCTTCGAAATTTGAGATTGATGAAGTTAAAAATTTTGTAAAAGGGATGGGTTATGATATTGATGATTCGGGGAGTATTGAGAGTAGCAATAATAATTGCTATAAGCTTAATTATCTATATGCTGGTGCTCCTCACATAACTAATACTATTTGTAAAACTAATGAAGGGTTAAAGGAGGGGCAGTCGGGTACTGGGCAGAATGAAGTTTATCCTAAGTTTAGTATTGATGATAAAAAAGGACAAGTTTGTTTGCATTGGTTTGGTTCTAAGAAGGAATGCCAAGATGTTAGTGGTGAAGAATTTAGTGGCGACACGTTACTTAATTTGGTTAATAAGAGTTGCGGTAGTTTGACATGTGATGGTGGTGTAAATTATGGGACTATTATATTTGATGCCACTATGGATGGGGCCATAGAAGATGCAACTGAAATTACTGCGGAAATTAATGATTTTACAAATGCTGCAAGAAGTGCCGTACGGTATTTGAGTGGAGTTGAGATTGAAAGGCCTTTAGATGGGTTATTGATTAAAAATGAGGATCTTGGAAAAAGATTGCTGTATCAGAGTTATTTGACGGATTACTATAATGTTGAAATTGAATGTAATAGTAACATGTCTGGTGCTGGGTATGATGGGGAAATTTCATGGTTGAACGTTGAAGATGGCAATAATGTTGTGAGTAAATGTTTCTATGAGGATAATAATGCAAAAAACAATAAAAAAGAGGTTAACGGATTGGATTCGGATGGGAAATTTGGTAAAAAATTATCTTTGGATGAGTTAATAAATGAGATTAATGACTTACCAACTACATATTCAGAGGAACAATTTAGTGTATATTTGAGTGAGGATGAGGAGACAGAAACAGGTGATGAGCAGGAGACGAAATGTTACCGGGCGAAGGGGATTGTACCGTATTTAGTGTGTCCGGCGATTTCTGCAATTAGTGGAATAGGGGATTATGTGTATAATCAAGTTGAGGAAGATTTCTTGCAGGTTCGGGTTGATAAGCTCTTTGAAAAAGATGGTGGATTAGAAACTGCTTGGGAGATATTCAGGAATTTTGCGAATATAGTATTTGTGCTGTTGTTTTTGGTTGTGATTTTTTCACAATTGACTGGTGTAGGAATTGATAATTATGGAATTAAGAAAATATTACCAAAACTGATTGTGGCGGCAGTGTTAATAAATGTAAGCTTTTTTATATGTGAGCTTTTGGCGGATTTGAGCAATGTGCTAGGTTCAGCTTTGAAAGATTTATTCTCTGGTTTAGCTAAGGAAATAAATGTAGATGGACAAGCAGTTGGCGCGGGTCAGAGTATTGTGGCGGCTGGAATTGCAGGTGGTGGGGCGTTGATCTGGGGATTGTTTACTTCTGGTTTTGGAGGAGTGGCTTTGGCTGCGGCAACGGTTGGGATAGCAGTGCTAGGGGTATTGATTACTTTAGTGGTATCAATATTAGTGTTGTACTTGATTTTGATGATTAGAAATGCTGGAATAGTGTTGTTGATTGCAATTGCGCCAGTTGCAATCGTGTGTTACATGTTGCCAAATACAGAAAAGTTATTTAAGAAATGGGTGGGCCTACTTAAGGCATTGTTGTTGGTATACCCGATTTGTGGTTTGTTGCTAGGCGGTGGTATATTTGCAGGGCATGTACTGGCGTCGATTGGTACTACGCCGATGATAATTGCGGGAATGGTTGTGGAGGTTTTGCCATTTTTCTTTAT
Source organism: uncultured Candidatus Saccharibacteria bacterium (assembly GCA_964468665.1). Lineage (GTDB taxonomy): Bacteria > Patescibacteriota > Saccharimonadia > Saccharimonadales > Saccharimonadaceae > Nanosyncoccus. The sequence goes on along the minus strand of CAYXTS010000005.1, from coordinate 15,173 downwards.
ACCAACTATTCTGAAGAATTCTTTGAGCATGATGGGAAATATTGGGTCGAAACTGTCCTCATTTGGAAAATCTATGGGGAAGCGGATGTCTGGCAGTGCACAATCTGCGATTAAGAATTCGGATAAATTTAAGGATTGGTCGGGGTATCAGCGTGAGCAAGTAGCAGCTAAGAGAGCGCAAAGAGCCGTTAGAAGAAATAACGAAGATATAGCAAATAGGATTGGGCAAGAAGAGAACAAGGAGGCGAAGGAGAGATTTGAAACCATAATGGATGGTTTAGAAAAGGGTGAAAATATTAGTGATGAAAACAAGAAATGGTATAACGATATGAAAGAGAAATACCAACGCAGAGGGTGGTCTGAGAGGAAGACTAGACTTGCAAATGAAAGGATAACAAAGCACGAATCGGAACGTAATGAAGATAGGGTAGGGACAAATGCGGTTGCTGTGGCTGGTGAGCGGGCAAAGAATCGGTACACAAGTGATAGTAAGGCAATTGAAAATAGTTCGTGGGCTACAGCTTCTTATATAGTGGATGGGGGTGGGGATGTATGGGTGCAAAATGAAGATGGTGATTATGAAGCTAATATAGATGGAAAAGTACAAACAAAGTCTGGAAGTGAGTTGATGAGGGAGGGTGGTAAGGTAGTTTCTAAGAGTACTGCAATGGCGCGTAAGGACCAGATTGAACGTGCTAGACAAACAGGAGAACTGGCCGCTTATGCTACTAGGGCTGAGACAATAGATAAGGCAGCGAGGGGGGCGCGTTTGTCTGCACTTGAGAATTCGCAATCTAACATAGTGCAAAATGTAATATCTGGAAATGATGAAGTGTTGCAAGCCCAATATGATGCTAATGCTTCCAAAGAGAATAAGATACTCGGTGATGCTGCGGCTAATGCGGATTTCAGAAAACAAGGGTTGAGTACGATTACCAGTGTTGAAGCAGCTCAGCAGGCAGCGGAGGCTCAATTGACCAATATTGCGTCTCAAAATCTTGCGGCGGAGAACTTTGATGCTAGGGTTCAGGCAGGAAAGTATGACGTCAAGAAAATTAGAGATGATGCCGTTCTTGCTGGTGCAATAAAAAATATCAATCAAACAACGAATACGGTGGCGTCTAATGAGGCGGGTGAAGTAGTTATAGATTTGGATGTTGCTAAGCAAACTGCTGAAAATGAATATAAATTTGCAGAGGCAAAGAATGATATTAATAAAGTCTCTAAGATTAGTAAGGAGTATGCTGATACGGTTGAGCAAAAGCGGTTTGATTTGGCTGAGGAAAAGATGCATGGCGAATTGTTGCAGAATAATAGCAGAGGTGCCTCGATGGGTGTTTTGGAGGAAGCTATAGTTGGTGAAGACAAAAATAAGACTATGGCGGCTATTAAAGATGTTATTGCGAAGGGTGGTATTGAGGATGTGAATAAATTGTTGCAAAAGACGAAATTTAGTAATTCGGGCGTTAAACGTGCGGTGCATGAGTATATGGCGACTCTATCGATGGAACCAATGATGAAGGCTTACGGAAAGTATGCTGCTGAAGAAGGGAATGATCTAGAATATGGTCAATGGCTTGTTGAGAAAGATGATCCGATTGGGGATCCGGATGGCAAAAAATCGCTCGCAGGATTTATTAGGGTTAATGGTGAATCCGTATTGCAAAATGCATCTAAGGATACCTTTAAGTTTTATGACGGCGATGAACAGAGGGCATTGAGGGATTCATTATCTCCTATCCAGGTTATTAGAGGGGTTTTAACTGCTAGGGATAACGAAACACGAGTTGCGGGCAACAAGTTAATGGCAAAAATCTTGGTTGAACAACCAGATAAATTAGTAAGTGCTCTTGATAGATTAAGCGCTTCGGATTGGGCGCATATGGATGCATCGACGTTTGAAGTTATGTCAGCTGCCCTGGATAACGCATTAAATAGTGCCCTTCCGGGGATTAGTGGGCCAGTAGAGAAAAAGATTAAAGAGACAAAAGAGAAGATAGCCAAAGCTGGCGGTACGATTGGGGCAAATATGAGACCTGAAGTAAAAAGATTTTTTGATAAATATTAGGTGTAGGGGTTTACAATTGAGCAGATAGGTATGATATAATCAGTGAAAAGGAGTTATATGACAAATATTACAAAAATTTTTTTAGTTCTTAATTCGGGGTCGAGCAGTGAAAAGTTTTCACTTTATGAGGGGGAGGATGAGGTTTGCTCGCTTTATTTTGAGGGGATAGAGGAAGGCGGGAAGAAGAAGTTTATTTGTACCATTACCCGGGCAGATGGAACAGAGGAAGTCGTAGATAAAAAATGGGATACTTTGGATGAAGCATTCAGGGAGGCAAAGGCGATTTTTGAGAAGGAGGGATTCATTAATGATGCACATCCACTAGACGGTATTTTGGTACGTACGCCGGCGGCAGGAACATACTTCAGCAAACATCATATTGTGGATGATGAAACTTTTGCTGAGCTTGAGAAAGCAAAGTTAACTTATCCATTACATGTGCCAGGTGCGATTAGAGGTGTAAAAAACGCCCAGGAGGCGTTTCCTGGAATCCCGGTGATGACGATGTCGGATTCAGAAGCTTTGACGAGGGAATCGAGGAAAGATAGTGTATATGCATTGCCAAAGGAAATCATTGAGGAGTTTGACTTAGGAAGGTGGGGCGCACATGGATCATCGTATGGTTATGTGATGGGTAAGATAAAGGAACTTGGAATTTTGGAAAAGAAAATGGTGGTATGTCATCTTGGTTCTGGATGTTCGGTGACTGCGTTTATTGATGGAGAACCAGCGTATACTTCGATGGGCGAAACACCGCTAGAGGGGCTGATGTCTTCGACTCGTACGGGGTCGATTGACCCGACAGTGGGGGCGTTACTTGGTGATAAACTGGGGGCAGCAGAGGCGATTAAGGTTCTCAATAAGGCTTCGGGATTGATGGCATTGGCGGGGTCTTCGGATATGAGAGAGATTATTGCTGGAGCCGAGGAGGACAAACCGGATGCGGCGTTGGCTTACAATATGTTTGTGGATGGTGTGGCTGGTAAGATTGGTGAGTTTGCGGCGAAGATGGGTGGACTTGATGCGATTGTGTTTACAGCAACAATTGGTGAGAGGTCTATTCCGGTTAGAGGTTCAGTAATTTCTAAATTGGAGTTTATGGGTTTCAAGATAAAGAATGATGTTGCATTAGATAAGACAAAAGGTTTTGCAAATGCAGCTGAGGAAGGTTCCAAGCCTATCTACATTGTTCCGACTAATGAAGCGGCTTATATGATTAAAAAGGCTGGAGAACTAATAGATGCCTTGGAAAAATGATCAGGTATCGGAGCTAGAAACGACAAAAATAATAGAGATGGCACGAGAGTGCCTCTCTGTTTATGGTGATTATGTTGAATTTGGGTGTTATAAGGGTGACACTTCGTTGATGTTGGCGGATGTGCTCCGAAATGGTATTAAGGAATGCGCGAAGAAGTTGTGGATTTATGATTCATTTGAGGGGTTGCCAGAGAAGAGAGCCGAGGACTATTCGGAGGTAGGAAAAGATTTTGAGGCGGGGGTGCTGACGGTGAGCAAGCGAGAGGTAAAAGAGAGGTTTTTGAGAGCAGGATTGCCTGTTCCGGTAATAAAAAAGGGTTGGTTCGCGGATCTAAAGAATATGGATTTGCCACAGCGGATTGCTTTTGCGTTTCTGGATGGAGATTTTTATGAGTCAATTAAAGATAGTTTGAGGCTGGTGGGAAACCGAATGGAGGTAGGCGGGATAATTATGATACATGATTATAATAATCCGGCTTTGCCTGGGGTAACAAAAGCGGTGGATGAATGGATGGGTGATAAAAATTACAAATTTGATAGATTTGAAAGTCTAGCCGTGATTCGTATTATATAATTATTGCTATGAATAAGAGTGGGTTGACGGACAAGAAGATGTCCGACCGGAGGTTTCGTAGAACTGAAGATGCTATAATAGGGGCTTTTTCTGTTGTTGGAGGGTTTTCAAATTTGGCTGATGTAATAAAAAAGGCTAAAATATCCAGAGCGACATTTTATAGGCATCATGGATCAATACAAAAGATAGTACTTGATTATGAAGAATATTTGATGAGTAGATATTTACGAATTGTGAAGAATCGGAGGAAAAAGAAGAATATTGGGAAAAAAGATGTTTTTCGGCAAATGCTGGTTTTTATAATGGCGAATAAGAAGGTTTTGTTGGTTTTATTAAAGAATGGTAATGGCGAAATTATTAGGAGGATGGTGAGGGCGTTGAAGCCAAATATTGTTAGAGTGTATAAATGGTCAAAGTGCTCTGGCAGGGTTTTTGAAATATATGTGAATGAAATTTTGGCGATTATTCAAGATTGGGCAAAAGATATGTTTTCGGAAGACAAATTGGATAAAGTTCTCTGGGAGATAGTGTATCTGACGGAAACAGCAAAGAAAAGATTGAGACCGCTAGAAGAGTAGGGATTGTGCGTTGAATTAGCACTCGGGGGTTGTAAGTGCTAAATTTTGTGCTATAATGGGGGTAGAAAAGGAGATAACAGATATGGCATTAAAACCATTAAAAGATAGAGTAGTGGCAAGAGTAGAAAAACCATTAGATAAGACTAAATCGGGGATTTTGCTCGGAGAAGCTAAGGAAAAGCCAGCGTATGCGGTAGTGGAGTCTGTGGGGCCTGAGGTGGAAGCTGTAAAAAAAGGCGATAAAATTGTGTTCAAGGAGTATTCTACGACAGAAGTGAAGGTTGAGGATGCTGATTATATTATACTGAAGGAAGAGGATATTTTGGCAACTTTATAGGGTAAAACTTGTGGAAAAGATGTGGAAAACTTTTTGTAGAGTAGCGTGGATAATTGAAAAATAAGAATGAAAAAGGGGCGGTATATAATATTTGAAATAAAATAAGGAGAAAAAATGGCTAAAAAAATTTATTATGAGGCGGAAGCTAGAGAGAAGGTATTGGCTGGAGCAAAGCAACTTTATGATGCGGTGAAGGTGACATTTGGACCAAAAGGTAAGAATGTGATTATCGAGAAGGATTATGGTGCGCCAGTCATCACACATGATGGTGTAACTGTGGCAGAAGCAGTTGAGCTGTCTAACAAGGACGATAAGTTAGGTGAGGCGGTAGGTGCGAAATTAATAAAGACTGCGGCACAGAAGTTGAACAAAGTGGCAGGAGATGGTACAACGACCGTAACGGTATTAACTTACAACATTTTAAATGAGGCTAATAAGCTGATTGCGGCGGGAGTGAATCCGATGGAGCTTCGCAAAGGGATCGAGAAGGCTGGAGCTGAGATTGTAGCAAAAATTGATAAGGTTGCAGAGAAGATTGAAGGTGACTCAAAGAAAGTTGCAGAAGTGGCGACAATTTCGGCAGGCGACGAGAAAATTGGTGAGCTGATTGCGGAAGTGATTTCGAAAATTGGTAAAGATGGTGTAGTGACAGTTGAGGCGGGACAAGGGCTTGAGATGGAGCAAGAGATTGTTGAAGGATTTAGTTATGATAAAGGATATTCTTCGCCTTTCTTTGTGACGGATGTGAATCGACAGGAAGCGATTTTTGACAAACCACTAGTATTGATTACAGATCGTAAGATTTCTGCGGCAAGTGATATTTTGCCATTACTCGAAAAATGTGCGCAAGCCGGGAAGAAAGATTTGGTGATTATTGCGGAAGAGGTAGAAGGTGAAGCTTTGTCGCTCTTGGTTTTGAATAAGCTAAAAGGAGTGTTTAATTCTCTAGTCTTGAAGGCTCCGTCATTTGGGGATCGTAGAAAAGAAATAATGGAAGATATTGCGATTTTGACTGATGCGACGGTGGTTTCTGGTGATAAAGGTTTGAAATTAGAGGAAGTTGGTTTTGAGGTATTGGGAACTGCGGCAAAAGTTATAGCGACTAAGGATGAAACAACTATTATTAAAGGTGCTGGGGATTCGAAGGCTGTTAAATCTAGAATTGATTTGATTCATTCGCAGGCCGAGATGGCAAAATCTGATTATGAGAGGGAAGAGTTCGAGAAGCGAGCAGCTGCGTTGTCCGGTAAAGTAGCTTTGATAAAGGTAGGTGGAGCAACTGAAACTGAGATTGATGAGAAGAAGTTCCGAGTCGATGATGCGGTAGCGGCAACTAAAGCTGCGCTTGCAGAGGGGATTGTGGCTGGTGGGGGCGTGACTTTGGTTAACCTTGCGATGGAGCTTGATAATAGTTCAAATGGTGCGAAGATTGTAAAAAATGCTTTAAAAACTCCGTTTGTACATATTATGGAAAATGCGGGGTTAAATGCCCAGGCACTATTGTCTGAAGTTGAGAAGACTTCTAAGAGCGGGTTCGGCATTAATGTGATGTCGCCGGAAAAGGGATTGGTTGATTTGAAAAAGGCGGGTGTGATTGACCCGGCTAAAGTAACAAAAGAAGCAGTAAAAAATGCTACTTCTATTGCGGCAACGGCGATTACGATGGGGGCTTTGATATGTGAAATACCAGAGGAAAAACCTGCGGCTCCTGATATGGGTGGAATGTATTAGGATTTTAAAAAAGCGGCTCTTTGGGGCCGCTTTTTGTGTCGTGATTTACATCCTGTCTATAGATTCTATTAGATAAAGGAGGGCTTTGGCGCGTTCCTCTTCGTCGGGAATTTCTCTAGCGGCATTATAGGCTGATTCTAGCACTGTATAGTCGCGGAGATTTTCGAACATATCGCGATAGATATTGAATTTTTGGCTTGGGCCGAGGGTGAGTCTGTCCAAGATTGGAGCAAGTTCTCGAAGTGCAGCCTCTTTTACTTGGTGCATATTGAGACCAGATGTAGATGTAGGTAGTCCTGGAGCTGGTACAAGTGTTGGCTCGGTTGAATCGAAAGCTGGTTCTGGTGGAACGGGAGGTGTGGCTAATTCTGGCATGTTGAGCTCTGGAGCGTTGGTCGGCTCTGGTGGAGTAGGTAGCGTGGGAGGTGGAGTTGGCTCTGTGGGAGCGATTGGCTCAGGAGCGGGAGGTAGTATTTCTGCTTGTGGCTCTGGAAATGGCCCGACTGGCTCGCCGAGTTCACCGGCATCACCTTCTGGCACTGAAGAAGGAGCCGCGACTGGGTCCGAAAAAACTGGGTCGACATTTGTTGTATTTGTGATGTCGTCAATTGCTTTTTGTAAATCGTTATCTATTGTTTGGTCTTGGTACATTTGCCCACCTTTTATTAAACTTATGTTTATATTAGCACAGAATGTCTAAATGCGCAAGAAGTTTACGATTTTATCAAGGAAATCTAATTTAACTTCTTGCATGGGGAGACGAGCGCCGAGATTGTCTACGATGGCTTCGCCGCTGTTTTCCGGGAAATAAACCTTGACGCTGAGATTGAAACGTTTTTTGGGGATGAGGATGGCTGAGAAATGAGGACCCTCTTTGAGGATGCCGAAAGCTTTGAATTCGTCGTATTTGTGAAGTTTGTCTCCTTCGACTAGACCGTCTTGGTTAAGGGTGTATTGGATTTTGCGCGGTGGTCTGAAGGTGAAAACTAGTATAGAGATAATACTCAAGATAATGAGAATGAGAAAGGTCCACCATTTGAGGAAAACTGCTAGAACGCAAAGGCCAATTCCAATTACGAAAAGACCTATATACCACCAAGTGTTGCGGTCTTTGACTATATATTCTTCGGCTTGCCAAGAAATATCATTTAGTTTTTTTGCCATAAGTTGATTATACCATAATACTTCGTTGTATTGCGAAAAATTTGGCTAAGTGATAGAATAAAAATAATGGAGGGTTACCCAAGTGGCTGAAGGGGACGGTTTGCTAAATCGTTAGTCTGGAGTGATCTGGAGCGGGAGTTCGAATCTCCCACCCTCCGCCATTCGAATTGAAAGCCGGCATCTCGGCATTTTTTCTGCCTGTCGCTCTATGTATAATAGCGCGAAGGCAGAAGAAAATACCAATCTGCCGGCTTTCATCTTCGAATGGAAGCTCGAAGCGAATCTTTCGCTTTTCACCATACCTTGGAGAGGCATACAGAAAGAAAGAGATTCTTTGCTTATTTGACGATGTGTGTTATAATTGAATTATGAAGAATATTGTGAAGTTTATCCTAACAGTTTTAGTGGTGAGTGTAGTGACCTTATCTGGTTTGTCTTCGGTTTCTGCGTTGACTTTACAGGAGGGGGCGGAGGCAGCGAGATGTGATGGTTGTCCAGAGGATTTGTTTGGTAATACAGGGGTATTTAGGCAAGTAACTAATACGATTTTGTATATCGTGGGTATTATTGCGGTCATCATGTTAATTGTTGGTGGTATAAAGTATGTGATTTCAGGTGGTGATGCGAAGAAGGTGACGGATGCGAAAAATACAGTGCTTTACGCAATAATAGGGCTTGTGATTGCATTTTTGGCGTTTGCGATCGTGAATTTTGTAATTTCAGCATTGCCTAGCTCTGAAGAGGACAACCAACAGACAACTTCCCTTGTGAGAGATTTAGCTGAGGGCTAAGATTGCCAGAATGATTTTTTCGACTCCGGCTTGCCAGAGTTTTTTGATAGCTGAACGCATAGAAGCGCCAGTAGTCCATACATCGTCCAATAGAATATATGTTGCTGATGCATCAATAGGGATTCTTTGATTTAGATTGTATGCTTGGGCGGCTTGAGCTTGACGTTGTGATTTCGAGGAGCCGATTTGGACGGTGTTGTTGGCGCGGATGAGCTGAGGTTTTGTTTCCCAATTTTGACGTAGTTTAGAAAGATTTTTGGCGATGAGGAGAGTGTGGTCTAGGCCACGTTCGTGGATGTGGCGATTGATAGTAGGAAGAGGAACTACAATGACTTTGCCGTCAATGTTGGGGAGTTTTGTGTTGATAATTTCGGCGAGTGGTTTGGCGAGTGTATGAACTGAATAAAATTTGAGATCATGAATTAGTCTGCCAATGAGTTCGTTGCGTCTGCCCGCGATGAACGTGGGTGGGAGATTATTACAAATAGTACATTTTCCTATGAGATTTGGAGATTTGCAATTTGGGCAGACATTAATATAGTTTGAAATAATGTTATTTTTACAACATTCACAAAGCGCTTCTCCGATGCGACCGCAACCCCTACAGGAGTGGGGTGCAAGTAGGTCAAGTAGCCCAGGGAATGTTGTATTTTTTACTATAAATGACATATTTCTCTTGATTTTACTACTAAGATGCTTTATAATAAAGCATAACAATATAAGTGGAGGAAATATGGCTCGTACAAACAGTGACGATTTGCTGATGGAGGATGACCTCGCTGCTGCTTTCCTTGGAGGCGACGATGAACTCGTGGCTCCGATTGAAACGGAAGAAGTAGTTGAACCTATTCCTGAGTCTAGCGAACCAGTCGAAGATGAGTGGGAAAATACCGACGATTTTCCGGGACAGCTAGCTGTAGATGTCTACGAAACCGCCGATAAATTAGTTGTAAAAGCTCGTACCGCTGGCATCTCGAAATCTGATCTCGATGTCAGTATTTCCGATAATATTCTGACTATTTCGGGGATTTTATCGGGGGGTGAAGATGAGCAGACGACAAGGTGGCACATTCAGGAGTGCTATTGGGGTGAGTTTTCACGCACGATTGCTTTGCCGGTACAGGTGAAGGAAGACGAGAATAGTGTGAAAGCAGAGTTGAAGGATGGTGTACTTACAATTACATTTGAAAAGGAAAAGACTGAGGCTCCAAAGAGAATTGCGATTCAATAGTTGGATGCTAATTTAGTTTGGTGATTTGCAGAGTAAAAAAATATCTCCCGTGAGGGAGATATTTTTAATATTGTTTTAGCCAGTAACGTTTTTTATGACAAAGTTGACAATTGCCCATGCAAGAATAACTATAATTAAACCTATAATTCCGTAGAGGATGGTGTCTTTGGCTTTTTTTACTTTGCCAGCATCACCTGCAGAGATCATATATTGAACGCCGCCTAAGATAATGACTACAACAGCAACGGTGCCGAGTACTAAGACAACCGAGTTAATAATAGTATTGATGCTTCCTTCGAGATTTGCATTAGAACTGCCATCACCAACAAGATTTGGTTTTGGGTTTTCTGCTAATTTAATTAAGATATCTTTCATTTTTTTCCTTTATCTTATTTATTATTATTTTACAATGGCATTTAAAAAAATGCAAGTGTTATTTTATGATGAATTTCCTTTTGTTTGGCGTTCTTCATTAATTCTTAGTTTTGTTTGTTCTGGGGTTTCTCTTGTCGATTGCCATGGCAGATCGATAACGAAATTTACAATAACATAGGAGAGAATGCAAATGACGAGGCCGATGACGGCATAGAGAATGGTGTCTTTGGCTTTCTTGACTTTGCCGGCGTCACCTATGGAAGTCATGTATTGGACGCCACCGATGATTATGAAAATGACGGCAACTATTCCTAGTACTAGAATGATAGCTTCTATGATATTTTTAACAATGTCTGGTAGGTAGCCGGAATTGCCTTTGTCGCAGCCAGCCGCACTTTTTATGTCTTCGTCGATATATTCGTTGGCACAGATGTCTTCGGCATAGATTGGTTGTGAGAGCAAAACGCTAAAGCTGAGGATGCTGATGAAAATAATTATAAAATATTTAATAATATGTTTCATGATGATTGACCTCCTTTGAAATGATAGTTTCGTTTAAAAGACTGGTGGACTCATTGGCATCTCGAATGGTGCTGGAGACGAAGTTGGTGATAATCCAAGCAAGAGCGACGATTGTTAATCCGATGAGGGAATAGAGGATAGTGTCTTTGGCTTTTTTGATCTTACCAGAGTCTCCGGATGAAGTGATATACAAAATGCCTCCATAGACAACAAATATGAGCGCTACGAGACCGACGACTGTAATGGTCCAATTGACTGCTCCTATGACCATTTCGTCTACGTTTGAAACGCAATCTGCAGTGTTTTCGTTCTCGAGACAATTGGCTGTGAGATTGACGCCGCCCAGAGCAATACGAATTGTATTTAGAATGGCGTTTGCTAACATGACGATGGCAAGGCCGATGAAGGCGTGAGTGAGGGTCTTTTTGCCTGAACTGATTTTGCTTGCGTCACCGTTAGACAATAAATATAGGTATCCACCATAGATGACGTAGCCAACTATGAGATAAGCGGCGAGAATACTGAGGTCTGTGGCGATATTTGAAACAATAATCCATATATTGTTTTTGAGATCTTCTTCGGTTTCGATTTTGACGTTACAGTCCCACGAAACCATACCTAGAAGATATGCACATTCTTCGTCTGAGCTACCACCGCGACCTTCGAAAGCATAAGTAGGGGTAGGATGGAGAGAATTTACGGTGATAAATAAAGCAATAATAATACTGCTAATTGTTAGAATTTTCTGTAATAGACTTTTCATGTTTTATGCACTTGTTTATTTTATCTTAGCATAGAACTGTAAAAAAGTCCAAATATTATGTGAAAAGCATAACTATTTTAACATATTTTTGACATAAGTGTAATAAGGGGTAATTACTATTGACAAAAAAGCTTATGCGTGCTATAATTGCTGCACGCCTTAAAAGGGAGGCGAGTGTTGCTATGATAATGAAAAAAAGATCAAAAAAGGACCTTTTGAAAGCCGTTTTTGGTTGTTTTTTCGTGATTATTGGCATGGTGGGAATGCTTGCTGGAGTGTTTTTAAGCAATAATGAAGTCTATGCTGTTCCGATAGAGGAGTCTGTTAGGGAAGATGTAGTTGATGAGAACCTTGAGGAGGTTGTCATTCAGGATAATAATGAGGCTGGCATAAATAGTGATGATGTTGACGTGGAATTGGATGAGCAAAATAGGCAATCTGACGTCAGTAATAGAAAGAATTGTAAGAAGAGTTTGGGGGCAGTTTCATGGTTGGTCTGTCCTGTAATTGAGAAGATTGCGGATGCTGTAGATTGGCTTTATGAAAAAATTGAGGATATTTTGATAATTAATCCGATTTCAACAGATGATACATCGCCAGTTTATTTGATTTGGCAGTATTGTCTTGGGGTGACTAATGTCATCTTTATTATTTTCTTGTTAGTAGTAATATATTCGCAATTGACTGGATTAGGCATTTCTAACTATGGAATAAAAAGGGCGTTACCAAAACTAATAGTAGCGGCTGTTTTGATAAATCTAAGTTTTTTTATATGTTCTCTAGGTATAGAATTATCCAATATTATCGGTAATGGGTTGAGGGGTGTGTTTACCATAGCGGAAGAGTCTGCTATGGCTACCGGAGCTACTAGTGAGGCGAAAATTACATTCGCGGGAACGTTCGGGGCGTTTGCTGCTGGTACAACTTTGGCAGTAGGTGCAGGCTGGGTGGCGTTGGAGTTCGGTGTAATTTGGATGTTGATACCTGTAATATTAGGGGCGATTGCTTCGGTAGTAATTGGGCTTATAACGATTGCGTTGAGGCAGGCAGTAGTAATACTTTTGATTATGATTTCTCCGCTTGCAATAGTGGCGAATATTTTGCCAAATACGGAACAGTGGTTTAAGAAGTGGAAAGATTTATTAGTCAGAATGCTGGTGTTTTATCCAGTATTCTCATTGTTGTTTGGAGCATCCAGTTTGGCGGGATTTGCGCTTATTATGAGTGCGAAGAATGGTTTTGGGATATTGCTAGGATTGGCGGTACAGGTTTTTCCATTGTTTTTCTCATGGAAATTGATGCAAATGAGTGGTACGGTTTTGGGCAGTATCAATTCATGGATGCGTGGTGTGACAGCGAAGCCATTGGCGGCGAGTCGTGTATGGGCGGATTCGCATCGGCAAGCAACAAGAGCGAAAACCTTGGCGCATGGAAGGACGCCTTCTGCTAAGTTGATGCAATTTATGTCTAATAGGAAGGTTGCAAGAGAAGAAGAATTGAGTGAACATGCGACGATAATTAAGAATCGTGGGCTTGCCTATAATGTATCTCGGAAGTATAAGAATGGTGTACCGACGAGGGAAGCAGAGAGAGAATATGCTGCACAGGCTAAGAATATGGAATATGAACGTATTATTGAACGGCACAAGAATAATATGAATAAAGGCTTGGGTCAGCTTGAAGCTGTGAGTTCTAATGCTAGTAGGGCTAAGAAAGCAAGACTTGAAAAGTTGGATATTGCTAATGTGGAAGCGGCAGATATGTTGTTTGTAGAGAAAGCAAGGGGAGAGAAGATTGAGTACGACAATGCGATGGGTAGGCATAAGAGGTTTGAGGATGCAATAAATGCTCATTCTGATGCGGAACACAAGTATATAAGAAATGAGGAAACTGGTGAGCTTGTACTAAACACTAAGTATAAAATGCATGATATTGATGATCGTGATGCGGCCGAAGCACGGTATAAGGCTATCGATAAGATTATGGAAGGTGAGATAGTGGATGTGCATTATGCGGCGGCAAATGCGGCACAAGCTTATGATACGCAGAAGAAGATAATAGAAACTAAATATCAAACATATTTTGATTTGACGCCACCGACGAAGGATGTAATGTATAGAATCAAGGAGCTTTCGCGGCATGCGGTGCGGACAGGAGATGGTACTTTCAAAGTGAAAGCAGTAGATAATATAGATGCTATTATCTCTGGACTTAGGGTGGTTAATCAGCGTGGTGATACGGATTTAGTAAAGAGCGTCTTGGATGATTTGACTAGTGAGAGATATGGGGGTGTGCAATTAGGGACACATGCTTCGCAAGCGCTTGCAAGCTTTTTGATGTTTGAAGTGAAGGATAACGATCCGTTTTTGCGTAGATTTGGTAAGTATATCAATCTTGAAACAGCACGAGTTTATAATAATAATGAGCGTAAGGCAATGGATGTAACATATGATGAGTATATAAAAGGTTATCATGTGGAGCCGGATGGCGAGATTATGTATGCGAAAAAAGGTATGAGGCAATTAGTTGAAGGTACTTCATTGGATAATATTGAAAGAACGGCGTTGTCTAATTTGGATGACAGTTTGAAGAAGGCATACGGTTTTGATGAGGAGCATCCTGAACATGAATGGGATGTGGAGGGATATCTTAAGAAACGTGAGGAAGTACAGACGTCATTTGAACCAGCTTTCTTGTCGGCTAGCTTGAAGTGGCTGTCTGGTAGTGAGCAAATAAATAGTGGTGTGAAGTTTTGGACGGGTTATGATTTGAAGCAGAAGAAGGAAAGGGTAGTTGTTGATGGAAGAGAGATTGAACGACAGGCTGTCGACGAAAATGGTGAACCAATATATGAATTGACTCCGGTTTGGAAAGGAAGAGAATTTCAGGGGCACGAAGATGAAGTTGAAAGATACTATCGTAGGAAAACGGGGGATTATTTCAAGGATCAAACGACGGGTCAGTTTTTGGGTATGCGTACAGATTATAGGGATGCGACTCGAGAACATATGGTGGGAATGTATCTAGGTGGTCTTTTAGATGAAGACGATATGAGTGTGGAAGAAAGAGATAAATACAGAAGACGAAGGGCAGAATATGATCATCAAAGGGCAGAAATTCAAACGCGATATGGAAATCTGGATCCTGAGACTGCGAATAAAAAGCGTAATGAAGATCTTAAGAATCTTGATATGGATATTTTTGGGAGACAAGTTCGAGATATTCTTGGTAAAACTGGTAAACTAGAACAGATTCACCGTTTGCGTCGTTCGGGCGCTACCGGAAATACCAAAGACTGGGTGCGTAAGTTGGTTAACCTTGATGATGAGAGGGCGCTTGAAAGTGAGGTTAGATATTATAGGGATTTGAGGGATAGAGACAGGGGTGGAAATGATAGAGATATTGATGGTAATCCAATGAGATCTGATGAACATTATTGGGAAGGATTTAGGGCGAGATTGGGAGGTTTTGTAAACGATAATGGAAATTTAAGTGACGATGAATTCTATGAGGAAAGTGTAGAGTTTTTGGAGGAAGAGTTTGGCAGCCTCAGTGATATTGTTGGAAGATATAGGGATTGGAGAAGAAATAATACAAATGGCGATAAGAATGAAATGATAAATAAAATAAGAGAGTTGCTTGGTATATCAGAATAAAGCGATTAGCGGTGAATAATGATTTGTATTGTTAGTTGTCCTTATGTTATAATATAGGATATATGGCGCGATATAAAGTGCCTCAGGATGTTGAGGCGGATGATAAATTGATTGGGCCGTTTAGTT
>CAYXTS010000004.1:0-53455 GCA_964468665.1 uncultured Candidatus Saccharibacteria bacterium | reverse complement strand
GAATATATTAGGCGTTCCAGAAACAACTTCTGACAGAGTATTTGTGTCGATAGTCGTATTATCTAGACCTAGACAAGAGTTAAGTTCGCTCAACATATTAGTGTCCTGAGCCGAGTTTACGAAGTTAGCAAATTTCTCGTTGTTTACCATTATCCTATAAATTGGGTTCCCATTATTTTTAATATTAACGTTATCCGTCGAAGAAACCACAAAAGGATCTTGATTGTAGAGTTCCATCAAACTATTGTTTTTGGAATTGACATCATTGATAGAATCAACGATACAACCAATAGGACTCTCGCCTATCGATTCGTTGTATAGCTGATCTAGATCATCAGCCGAGATTCTCAACCACTCACCATCAAGCCTGCTAACTACGCTAATCGCCTCATTGATTTCAGCCGAAGTATCATCGGAGCTCATTGTTGTCTCAATCGTGCTACAATTCCCTTCTGTATCACACTCTTCTATTGTAGAGGAAGTCTTGCAATCGGCTTCATCATCGCCACAATCTATGACGACGGACTGATTGTTCATCATGTTAAACATTCCAGTAATCAAATCTTCCCATCCATCTAATTTCAAATAAAGATCTCCGCCCGACGTGTAAACCTCATTTACATCAAACGAGTACTCTTCGTCATCAAGCGTTACCACACGCATAGAAGCTTGAGAAGAGTTTGTCGATGTCCCAGTTTTCATTTCTGAGTCAAAATCAACCGTAAGTTCAGAAATAGGGTAAGCGGGATTGTTGAGTTTAACATCAATGCTTCCGTTCATCTTTACATTGGACGGGGTTTCTCCCGTTACAAGCTTATTCATTGCTAAGGAAACCGCATCTTTTCCGCCGGGGTTCATAAAGAACAAAACGGCCGCCACTGCGCATCCCACAGCAACAAACAATGAAGCAATCAAGCCAATCACTACGCCAGTTTTTTTCTTTTTGGGTTCGGCAGACCCTGACGTGGGAGTTGACTCTGGCGCACCATTCAGAATGGTTGGTGCTGGCTCGCTAGATGCAACAGGGACAACCGGCGCAACCGGCGCGGCCGGAGCGACCGACACTCTATTTGCTTGGACGCTTGAATTTGTTTGTGGTGCCCGCACTGATCTGCTAGCTGGACGACCAGACACCGCTGGCCTCGTTCCTGCCGTTCTACTGACCGGTCTACTGGGCCTAGGTGCTGTGGTTGGTGCCGGAGTCGGGGGCACAATTGGCGGCTCTGGCGGATTTGAACCAACCGCACCAGGCGCAGAAATTGGCTCTCGACTCGGATTGAGGGGATTTGGAGTATCCCCAGGGTCTTCATTCATAAAAAACTCCTTCTAGTTAATAGTTCTTATGTTAATTCTAACACAAGTTTTATAAAAATCATATATAATATATATCATGGATGATTTCACAATTTCAAATATTAGAGCAAGACAAGTTTTAGATTCCAGAGGAAACCCGACAGTAGAGGCCGAAGTCTACATTGACGGTGGCGGTTTTGGTCGTGCCATCGTGCCATCCGGTGCATCTACTGGGGCTGGCGAAGCTCTGGAACTAAGGGATGGTGATAAGCGTTGTTACGATGGAAAAGGAGTTTTGAAGGCGGTTTGGAACATCAATTCTAAAATTCGTGATGTACTAGTAGGAAACACGTCCACACAATCTGTTGTTGACCAAATGATGCTAGATTTAGACGGTACGGAGAACAAAAGTAACCTCGGTGCCAATGCAATCTTGGCGGTTTCTCTGGCCAATGCCAAAGCAAACGCCAAAGCCAAGAAAATGCCATTTTACCAACATGTTGCAGATTTGGCCGGTACAGCCAATCAAATGTCCATCCCTATGCCAATGATGAATGTTATGAACGGTGGTGAGCATGCTTCCTGGGCAACCGATTTCCAAGAATACATGATTATACCAAAGGGTGCTGGTAATATCGCCGAAGCAGTCCGCTATGGTGCTGAAGTCTTCCACATGCTAAAAAAAGTTCTCGCTGAGCGAGATTACCCCACTACGGTCGGCGACGAAGGCGGCTACGCCCCTAGAGTCAGAGAAGGCAACAATGAGCCCCTCGAATGCATCAAGCTCGCCATCGAAAGAGCCGGATATCGGCCTGGCAAAGATATTGCCATTGCTATGGATATCGCCGCGAGCGAATTTTACGACCAGGATCATTATGTATTAAAAACTAATGGCGATTGGAAATCCGCTGACGACCTCATCAACTGGTACGAATGGATTATTGACAATTATCCTGTATTGTCCATTGAAGATGGCTTAGCTGAGAATGATTGGAAAAATTGGAAAACCATGACCAATCGCCTAGGTTCCAGAGTTCAGCTAGTGGGTGATGATTTATTTGTCACTAATACCGAGTTATTAAAGAAGGGTATCAAAGAAGGCGTGGCTAATGCGATTCTAATCAAACCCAACCAGATTGGCACTCTTACGGAAACCATCGACGCCGTACTGACCGCCAAAAACGCAGGATATAATACTGTCATCTCGCATCGCTCTGGTGAAACCGAGGATGTTTCCATCGCCCATCTTGCCGTGGGGCTAGGCGCAGGTCAAATCAAGACCGGTTCTCTCTCTCGTTCCGAGCGTATCGCCAAGTATAACGAACTCATCCGCATTGCTGACACTAATTCCCGACTTGGCTTGGCTAACCCTTTTTAGCCAAAGCACTCGCTTCCCGGAACCCATCATAGAAGTTTTCGGATACTTTTGGATGGCCAATCTTATTAGCGGCTTTTACCACTTCATTTATATCATCTGTAATTTGGAATATCTTCGTGTCTTCGGGTGCTATAAGCTTTAACATCAACATCTTGCCAATTATCTTATCAAACCCTTTCCAATAGCTAGATCCCACCAAAAATACCGGCATTTTTGGCATTTTTGATTCCTGCATCAAGCAAAGTATCTCCGATATTTCATCCATCGTCCCAAATCCTCCTGGGAAAAATGCAAACGTCTTAGAAGCCATCGCTAGTGAAACTTTACGAGCAAAAAAGTACTCAAACGTAACACAATCTGTTAGATAAGGGTTGGGAAACTGCTCATGCGCAAGAGTAATATTGAGCCCAATGGACCGCCCACCTATTTCGTAGGCTCCATGATTTGCTGCTTCCATTATCCCCGGTCCACCACCAGTCACTACGGCATGTCCATTTTCCGCCAAAAGCCCACCTAACTTATAGGCGATTTTGCAATATTTATTATCTTGCGGTAGTCTCGCTGAACCAAAAACCGTCACACCTTGCGGAAACGACCTGATAGTCTGTAATCCCTGTCCCAAATCCTTTGCGTATGCACTCGCTCGTTCTAAATCCGCAATAGATAGTTTTTTCAGCAGCTCTGCTTCTTTCTCTAGCATTTTCCTCCTTTATAATTTTTGAATTGGCATTAGATGTAAGCGCTCCGTACCAGTTAATAGACCCTTGTTTGCTCCATATTCAGACACTACTGACGTGGAATTAGCAGACGCAAAAATCAGAGAATTTCGGAAGGAATGTCCATCCGCAAAATGCGCCAAAAATCCAGAACCAAAAGCATCACCTGCGCCAGTCGCATCTTTTATCTTGCAATCTTCGTAAATGCCAAACCGATAAATTTCCTCACCACTACTTGCAATTCCACCCATCGGTCCATCGGTGATAATCGTAGTTTCTACATAATTTCTCAGATGATAAAGTAATTCGTTAAGCACCACTCCACTTGCAATCTGCGCCGCCTCAGATTTATTTACGAGCAAAATATCTACATACCGAAACAACTTCAATAGCTCCGTTCCCTGCTCAATTTCTTTACCTCCAGGATTAAACATAATCCTAATTCCCATCTCTTTTGCTTTTTTGAAAAACCTTGTCAATGTTTCAAAATCCCCACGCAAAGTTGTAGCATATAGCCAATCTGGCTGAATCAAGTCCAAATTAGTTTCGGAAAAATTCCCAAACAACTCCGATGCTCCTCGGTGAGTTAGAATTGTGCGTTCACCACTTTTGGAATCTAACAGTACCACCGAAGTTCCAGTTGGCCTTCGCTCCAAGAAATTGATAAAACTACTATCCACCCCTTCCTTATCTAGAGTTTTCACTATCAATGCTCCTGCTGGGTCGTGTGAAACATTGCCTAGCAGTATCGCCTCGTGTCCATGTCTAGCAAATTCAATCGCAGAGTTAACGCCGCCGCCACCAACCTTATAATAAATCCTATCAATATCCACCTTGGAACCAACGGTTATCTTGCCTAGTATTGCAGTAGTTCCAATCTCAATCGGCCTTAAATCATCATGATCTATCAAAAATATATCTTGCAATGCTGAGCCAAGTGAAACAATTCGCGCCATTAAAGCACCACTCCGTTTTTATCTATTTCCGCTACTAACTCCTGGAATATCGCTGCCGGGTTTTCGGCCCTAGAAATCGCAGCACCGACGTTGATCACGTCAAGATCCGCATGTGCCAAAGCCCGAACATTCGTTAGATTGGCGCCTCCATCCCAACCGATTTCAACTTCTGGTTTCATATTTCTGACGATTGCAATTTTTTCCATCTGCATCAAATCCGCTGGTGCACCTTGTACGCCCAGTTGTCCAGCAAATATGAGTACATGGTCAACCATATCTATATATGACTTTACTAAACCAGGATAAGTAGATGGTACGAGTGCTAACCCAGTCTTAATTCCTGCTTCCTTTAAAGTATTAAAAGTAGGGGTCAAATCCTCACTTGCTTCAGCGTGCAATATACAAAGTGAAGGACTTAACTTAATAATAGTGTCCAAATATTCCGACGGCCTAGCTACCATTAAATGCAAATCCGTATCCCAGTTTTTGGGCCACCAAACATTGGTAATGTCCAGCGTAATGGCTGGAGCGAAAACCCCATCAGTCACATCAATCTGTACCCTACGAGTAAAGACATTAATTCTCTCTACTTGCATGCGATAATCTTGTTTATTGTCAGTCAAGATTGTTGGCACGATTGAAACGGTTCTAATCATAATCCTCCCTTTCGTCTAATCGATTTATTCGCCTTACACGGCGCTCAATACTTTCAAAATTAGTTTCAAGAAACACGCGGATTATTCCTTCCATTCGCTCATCATCTAAAAAGTGCGCCGACAAACACAAAACGTTCGCATCGTCATGCTCTCTTGCCAATTTTGCCGATTCCGCAGTTTCACAATGAGCTGCTCGGACTCCCTTGAACCGATTTGCCTGCATCGTAACACCATGTGCCGAATCGCAAACTAGTACGCCGAAAGACCCAACTTCCTCCCGGACCGCCTTTGCGACCGCAATTGCTGGGTCATTAAAATCATCCCCTTCAGAATATTCATAGGCGCCTTCGTCAACCACTTCATAACCAGAACTTGCCAAAAAATCTACGATTTTTTGTTTTTTTTCAAATCCACGATAATCTGCGCCAACAAAGATTTTCATCTAGTTATCCTTCCCAAAATCAACAGCTAGCTCCACCAAACGATTTGAGTATCCCCACTCGTTGTCATACCAAGCCACGATTTTTATCATGTTGCCACCCACGACATCAATTAGCGGTAAATCTACAATACATGAATGCGGGTCACCAATAAAGTCTGAAGACACCAGTTCTTCATCGGTCACGCCGATAATCCCTTCATAATAAGGTTCTTTTGAAATCTTTTTGAAAAGACTAATCAGCTCTTCTTTACTAGTTTCTCGCTTTAGTATTGCCGTAATATCAGAGAGCGAAACTACTGGAGTTGGCACCCTTACAGACAAGCCATTAAACTTACCAGAAAGACTAGGTATAGTTAACGCAGCAGCCTTGGATGCTCCAGTCGTAGTCGGCACAATATTAATCGCCGCCGAACGAGCTTCTCTTAAGTCCTTTGCCGGAGCATCAATAAGTCTCTGTGAGCCAGTATACGAATGCACTGTGGTCATCATGGCTTTTTCAATTCCGAATTCATCTTCTAATATCTTCATAATTGGCGCTATACAGTTCGTAGTACAAGAAGCATTAGAAATAATTACGTCATTTTCATCAACCGCATCTTCGTTTACGCCGAGCACTATAGTTTTAGCACCATCACCTTTTGCAGGAGCAGAAATTACCACCTTTTTTGCCCCAGCCTTGATATGTGCTCTCGCATCCTCTGGCTTCGTAAAAAACCCAGTAGATTCAATCGCAACATCTACATCCAACTCCCGCCAAGGTAACTTGGATGGGTCTTTTTCAGCAAAAACCGGTATTTCACGAGAATTAATGATTAAAGAATTATCTGTATACTTAATTTTTTTATCGTACGTTCCATAAGAAGAATCGTGTTTCAGAAGGTGAGCCAAAGTCTTAGCATCTGTAATATCGTTAATCGCTACTACTTGTACATCACGTCTTTCCAACAATATTTTTAACGCATTCCGACCAATCCGCCCAAATCCGTTAATTGCTATTTTTACCATTTTACCTCCTAATTCTACTTATGCCTATTATACCACAAACTTTATAATTCTGAAAGAATTAAAAAGCCATAAACAAAAAAGAAGATCAGGATATGTGCCTGTCTTCTTTTTTATACTAGTTTCTTTTGTTGGACTTTTCTTTATCTAAAGAAAAGTCTAAGGCGCTAGCGTGCAAAATGCGCAAATGCACGGTTAGCTTCTGCCATACGGTGGCAATCTTCCTTCTTTTTGAAGGCAGCACCAGTTTCGTTATAAGCATCAACAATCTCAGCTTCTAGGCGCTTCGCATAAGGCATGCCCTTACGGTCACGAGCGGATTGAACCAGCCAAGAAAATGCGAAGTGCATTTGTCTATGTCCGGCAATTGGAAATGGAATCTGGTAGTTGGCGCCACCCACACGACGAGATTTTACTTCAAAATCCGGTGAGATATTAGTAATTGCTTTTTCCAAAACTTCCACAGGGTTCTCTGATTTAAGTTTTCTTGCGGCGCCCTCAATCGCAGAATAGACAGCCCGCTCGGCAACTTGTTTTTTGCCGTTTAGCATGGACTTATTGATTAATCTCTGAACCAAGATGGATTGATATTTACGATCTGGATTGACCTTGCGAGTCAAGGATTTGGTAGTTTTACGTGGCATAATTACTTATCCTCCTTCTTCGCACCATATTTGGAGCGACCTTGCTTGCGACCTTGCACACCCTGGAGATCCAAGGTACCGCGTACGATATGGTAAAGAACACCAGGAAGATCTGGCACACTACAAACACGTAACAATAAGACGTCGTGCTCCTTCAAGTTGTGGCCTTCACCACCAATATAAGCCCAAACTTCTTGACCATTAGTAAGGCGCACACGAGCAACCTTACGCATAGCGGAGTTTGGCTTCTTAGGTGTCTTAGTGGTAACTTTGATACACACACCACGTTTGAGCGGTGCAGCTTTCTCGTAGCGCTTGGTTTTTAAAGTGTTCACAATAGAACCAAGTGCCGGAGATTTTGACTTTTTCGCATTCTTCTTACGAGGCTTGCGAATCAACTGATTAATAGTTGGCATTAAAATTCCTTCTTTTAGATTAACATATAATATATGGTGGATTCTACTACGCTATATATAGCGTTTTAGTGGCTAAAAAACATCCCAAAACCCTATATCTAGTGTTTCCACTTTGCCAGTTTGTTTACAGCAATCACAAACCAGCCGAAACTCTTACCCAAATTATATCACACTTACATTAAAAAGTCTATAAAAACAGCCACAAGTGGCATCTCAAGATGGGGGCTTGGCCTCGCGGACTTAACCACGGGGTCGCCCCCATCACTCACGTCATAACACACCTTTTTATCCCACAATATGGGGTATTTTCCGATTATCTCTGCGATGCTATTTTTTACTATTGGCCTCTACTAAGTGCTCTAGAGTTTTTTCAATAATCATCCGATTTTTAATGTCCATTTTGACGTTAGGATTTTTGAGATTTTTCAAAGCCTCGGGTGATTTCTTATAAACATCCTTCAACTCAGCAATCTTCGCCGTTACTAAATCGTCTGAAACCGTAATCTTCTCTTTGGTTGCCAAAGTCTGAAGCGCCAAAGACGCACGCACTCTTTCCTCGGCAATTTTACGAGCTTCCTTTTCCCAGCTCTCCAAGGTTTCGTTATTTCTTTCTAGGAAATCATCAAAACTCATCCCCTGCGAAGCTGCATTCCTAGAAATATCCTCGCGAATCACTCGCACTTGGTCGTCTATTAAGATTTCTGGAGCAGGAATTTTGGACTTTTTTACCAACGCCTTCACCAAATCATCTTTGAATTTCTCTTCAGTACGATGTGCGTTTTGGGCCTCGAGGTTCTTTTTGATGTCAGCTTTTAGTTCGTCGATAGTTTTGAATGGACCACATTTTTTAGCTAGTTCATCATCAATCGGAACTTTAGTTACCTCATTGACTTGTTTTAACAGTACCTCAAACACAGTTTTTGCACCGGCCAAATCTTTTACGCCGTAATCTTTTGGAAAAGTTAGTTTCAACTCAAATTTATCACCTGGCTCGTGTCCGACTATGCCATCCTCAAACCCAGGAATAAACGTCTTGGAACCAAGTGCTAAATGATAATCCTTGGCCGAACCACCCTTGAATGGCTCTCCATCCTTCTTGCCAACAAAATCGATAATCACCTCGTCAGTTAGTTTTGCGGGTCGCCTAGTTACTTTTTTCTCGGCAAAAGAATTAGAAAGGTTATCAAGCACGTCATTAATATCCTTTGCCATGACCTTTATCTCCGGCTTTTTGACTTCAAGCTTCTTATAATCGCCAAGGACTATTTCGGGTACAATATCGGCAGTTGCAGTATACTCCGCCATCTCTCCGGGTACGTATTTTGTTATATTCACGGATGGTAATACTAGTGGCGATTTCTCTGCTTCTCTAAAAGCATCTATTACCGTAGACCGCACAGCCATGTCAATCGTCTCGGCATTCAGGTCGTTCTCTGGGATAAACTTTTTTGCAATTTCAGCAGGAACTTTGCCTTTTCTAAATCCCTCAACCTTAATCTCTTTTGCTAATTTCACAAGCGCCTTCTCTTCGGCTGGCTTCAGGTCCTTTTTATCTAATGTCACGGTAATTTCTACGCGAGAATCAGAAAGTTTTTTTACCTTTGTTTTCATGATAACTCCTATATATTTAAAGCCATTATATCACAATCTTGGGTAGATTGACATTTCTAAAATGAGTCAATGTAAACTTAGAGCTTGCGCCTAGTTTGACTTCGGGGTTCAAAATATCGTTTTTGTCAAAAATGCTCTTAATATTAGCATACAGCTTCATCTCAGAATCCGACATCTCTGTATTGGTCACTATAGCCTTTAACCTGCCCTCTGGTGTACCTCCAGCTAGCTTCCCATCTTGCCTATTAATAATATAGGCTCCAGCTTTCAAGAAAGTTGTCGCCTTTTTGTTAAAATCTTCTTCCTCTAGATTGAATTTTGGTCTCAAACTATAAATAGAGCGGTCATATGAACCAAATAGCGCAATATCCAGGCTCAGCTTTTCCTCTAGAACTTTTAAATCGCTCAAGAAATTTCCGATATTATACTTTGGTAAATAAAAATCTGTCAAAATCGGCACTCGTTCACCGTTTTTCACATAACCCAAATAACTAACCAAAGAATTCTCAAATTCATTCAAGATAGGCCTATTTTCTGGAGACTCAAACACGACTTTGACACTACGCGGCAACTTCTCTTTGAGGGCTGAGATTTTTTTAAATGTAGCATTTACCTTGTCATCAAAACTCGCAATTACGGCAAATCCGTCTTCTAGGCGTTTTATTACACCGTCTAAGTTTTTGCCAGACTCCCTTGCTTCCATAATAATTTTCATATCATAAAGATTAAGTTTGCAAGGGGATAATTTAGCAATGCTATCAAGATACTTAGTCGCCGTACCGATTTCCCTGAATGTGGCCACTACTCTAGCCGGACGTTTTTTCCTTGGGATTGCTTTTAGGATTACTTCTGAAATTACACCCAAAGTTCCCTGCGCACCAAAAAATATCGGCATCAGGTCCAAAGTTTCTCGTTTTAATAATTTCGTTACGGCCGGATAACCCGCTAAACTCTTATTATTTTTTTCTATATCACCAAGCAAGGCCTCGTTACTTTTAAGGACTTTTGAAATCTTCCGATAAATTTCTCCTTCTAGTGTTTTCTCGTGGGCTTTCTTAGCGATTGCGTATTTCTTGAGGCGTTCGGTTTGTAAGCATTCACCATTCGCCAATACTACTTCTATTCTCTCGACATAATTCATGATATCGCCGTATTTACCGGAATAACTTCCTGACGCGCAGTTTGAAATCAGTCCACCAATCGTCTCATTATCTCTTCCTTCAATTGGTATTCTAAGACCAGAAACCGAAAGTGCAGTATTTAGCTCCTTCAGCGTAATACCAGATTGTACCCGAACCAACCTCTCTCTAGGGTCAATTTCTAGCAACTTGTTTAGCTTTTCGGTAGAAATCATAATATCGTTAGTAAGATCGGCACCGCCTTCATCATGTCCAGCTCCCCGGACAGTCACGCCAACTCTTATGTCTTTTCCAACCAGTTGGGTAAAAAAGTTCAATAATTTCTGTATATCTTCTGTAGATTCCGGAAAAGCCACGATTTTTGGTTTAACCTTCAAAACAGAACGGTCTATCGAATAAGCTTCGAGTATTTCTGGGTTGTCAAAAACATTACCAACAGTCAACTGATTAAGGTATTTCGCAATTTTCCCCATACTGCTAACGATTATAACACAAAAAACTCAGCTTTTTAAACCAATTATGATTATTTATGATTTTCTGGATTCTTAAAAATCAAATCAATCTCTAGAGTTTTGCCACTTGGTCCAAACAAAACTGGCACAAACCCAAGATATTCCATATTCTTCTTCATGATATATTCTTCGATAATATCACGATGTTCTTTTAGGTTAGCATTGATTAATTTGTTATTCGCATATTTCAATCTTACGAATTCCATAAACCTCCTTTATCTCATTTTATCACAGACTTAGAAATGGAAAGCAATCAAAAAAGTCCTATTAGGACATGTTAAAACACTTCTGTCAAATGATGGTGTTATATAAATGCACCAGACTACGACAATTTTCAATTTTCTCGCCCGCAGGGCGATTTTTGATTACCGAGCGAAGTTCGGAGCATAGGCGAAAATATCCTCGCGGTGCCGGGGTCGCGAGGATATTTTCGCCGGCCACTTGTCCGCACTCGGCGGGGTTTAGGTGGATTTTTTGTTGGTTAAAATTAAGTTCTTGTTTTTAATGGTATAATTAAAGGGCAGACAAATTATATATATCGTAATAACCTAATATCGGCTTCAAAAAGCCGTCTTGGAAACATTTTGGTTATTACGACTAATTTGTCTGCACCAAGACGGCTTTTTGGCTTGGCATCCAGATCAGCTAGCGCGTAATTCCGTAGATGGTGGCAAAATCGTATATTTAATAGATACTGGCGCAATTTCTAAATTAGTTTTTCCGACTTTTTGGTTTGAGCCAACCCCGCAGGGCAAATTTATGCTTAATATGGCTTTCGGACAAAGTAAGTATTATGTAGATAGTTTATCCGAGAACACGAAGCGGGGACTGCGTGAAAAAGTCCGGCGGGGCGAATTTCCCGGACCGACACCGCGAGGATATTTTCGCCTATGCTCCGAACTTCGCTCGGCAATAAAAAGTCGCCCTGCGGGCAAAAAAAATCAAAATTGTCATGATCTGGTGCGCGTAATCCAAATCTTTACGAACCACTCTGTAATACAATTGATTACATAATTTCGCATTCGGACTACCACCCTACCTATATTCTAGTTGAAAGCAATATGATTGTCAATGAACGAGATTTTATATATTAGGATTATGACAACCAACGCATTTACGAACCAGTACTACAAAAATAAGTGAATAATGTTAAGTGGGACGACCCAATACCATTATTGTCATTATAAAAGCTCTCTTTAGAGCTTCCATTGTTAATGTTATAATAGGAATAGCACCGCCTTAAGCGCACCACTAAAAGAAAGAGGCAATATGGCAAAAAGCCACATCTACAAGAAGCCAAAGAATGGCGGACCGATAGAAGTCACCGCAAGACAGTTAACTGAATTATACGAAAAACATGGCATACTCACTTCGCGTCAATATAACGATCTAAAAGAAATGATGCTCGTTGATTCGAGCGTTCGTGATGCGAAATGAGCGCTTAGGGAGTTTGATGACGAGACTTTACTCGGGACTTGGGATAAAGAAATGCGCTACGGTTACGGAAAACGCATTTATATCCACTTAGACCGCGAAGACGAGAATAAATATTACTTCTCTCTCGCCTATATTCCACGCGCCCTAAATAACCGCGACGTAAACGATGCGATCTTGCGCATGTATTTTGTCCGACGTTGGTCGGTTGAAAAGCGTTTTTTGTGGGCAGAACCTATCGATATTACGCCGAACTACGGTAACGATTTTTAGAAAATAAAACTATGATAAGTCAATGAAGAGTATCCACTTGATCGCAAACGGTGTTTCGGTCTATTTCGTGCAAAAAACAGGAGTAAATATTTTTCTTGACATAGATAGGTTATCATGTTGAATATAAATACTTCTGCTCTTGAAAAATACCTTAAATTGAGGTATAATCATTTCAATGAATGCGGCAGAGATAAAACATTTTCTGGATAAATCTGGTAATGTTTCTTCTTGGCCTTCTAAAAAGAGTCGGCAATCGTTGGTTTTGGAGTATTTGTCAAATTTTTTTGAAAAGGAAAAGTCTTATTCTGAAGCAGAAGTAAACCAAATTCTAAAAAGTCATCATACTTTTTCCGACTGGCCACTTCTTCGTCGCGAACTGGTGGAAAATGGTTTATTGTCCAGGGATAAGAATGGATATCAATATCGGAGAAACAAATGAAAGAAAAAATCTTTCTATACAATCCGAATCATTCTGAACATCCAGGATATCGGGATGAGCAGGAAAAGCCGTGGGATACTCCAGGGAGAGTCTTTCAGATAGTTGAAGAATTACTTGTTGATAATGTAGACAGTAAGAACTGGAATATTGTTACCGAATTACATCCGGAAACATTATCGGCAGTTGAAGATGTGCATAGTGAAGATATGGTGAGGGCAATAGGCGAAGCTTCAAAAGAATCAAATAATTATATCCCTGGCACGACCGATTTCGACATAGATAGGAATACTGGAACGTCCGACATATATCCTGGTACTTTTGAAGAGGCCTTACTATCTGCAGAATGTGCATTGCTGGGTTTGGACGAATTACTTAATCACAATACTAATCTAGCCATAGCAATAAACCGTCCGCCTGGGCACCACGCTGGAAAGGATTTTTATCACGGATTTTGTTATTTTAATAACGCAGCAATCGCTGCTAACCAGGTTTCTAAAATTGGAAAGAAAAGCGCCATCATAGATTTTGATATTCATCATGGCGATGGAACCCAAGACATCGTAAAAGGTAGAGACGATATAATGTATAGTTCGCTGCATGCCGATCCTAGCGTAGTTATGCCCCATACTGGATTCCCGGAAGACCATGATTTATACAAAAATATCAATAACTATCCTCTACCAATTGGCATATCGTCCTCAGATTATCTTGCTACTTTTGAAAAGATGTTAGAGGGCGTAAAACAGTTTTCGCCAGACTTTCTAATAGTAGATGCAGGGTTCGATGGTCACATAAACGAATATCAAGACCTCCCTCCGCTCACTATGTTTCAAAATGACGATTATAAACGCATGGGGCAAATGTTAAGAAAGATAGGCATGCCAACGTTGGTATTGTTATCCGGTGGGTATAATCAGGATGTGACCCCGAAAGCATTCAGTTCTTTCATCGATGGTCTTTCCGACAATACTGAACAAGCAGAAATCATAACTAGTGATAAGGTAATTTAAAATGAAAGGATAAAAATGATAAGAGAAATGGATATTAAAGATCGAGAAGATATAGACAGGATGCAGTTTGAGCTTCAGAAATACTTTTCGGAAATCGATCGGACACACGAATCGTTGCCGTATACAGATACGGATGGCGCCCATCGTTATATGCAGAAAATGCTAGATGATGTCGAAAATATGAATGGCAAGGTTTTCGTTGCGGAAGAAAATAAGCAAGTTATTGGCTTTATTCAAGGCGTGATAATTGAGCATAAAAAAGGCGATGATGAAATCTATGATTTATCACATAATCCATCAAAAGACGGCTGGATTGGTTTATTGTTTGTCGAACCGGAATATCGAGGTAGCGGTGTCGGTCGAGAGCTGCTAGATAAGATGAAAAACTACTTCAAGTCTATGGGATGCACCAGTGTTAGATTGCTAGTTCTATCCGATAATACTCATGCCGTGAGTGTCTATAAGAAAAATGGTTTCCTTTGTCACGATTTAGAAATGGTGCTAAAAATTTAATAAATATGGAGCGAAACTTTTTTCTATATAATTTGCAAAAAACGTTCTCGAAGAATTTCGGTCTGGTGCCCGGGACAGGATTTGAACCTGCACACCGAATGGCATATGCTCCTAAGGCATACGTGTCTACCAATTCCACCACCCGGGCCTGCACTTATCATATCATAAAAACACATTTATCACAACAAATATCCACCAGATGAACTGGTGGATATTTATACTAGAATACAGAATCTTAGATTTTATTTAAGCATCTCTCTTCGCCAAAGTTTTAGAAGAAAGATAAGTCACCAAAGCCCCCATCAAAATAGCAATTGGCAAAATATCTTCTGGGCCAGTATCTGGCATGTCATTCTCTTGGCTAGTAGAAGTTGCAACGCTACTCGTGCTAGAGCTGTTCGAGCTGCTAGTGCTACTGGACTTGCTAGAACTCGTTCCGTTTTGAGAACTATTCTTGCCGGCATTAGAACTTGTGTTTGTGGTTAAATCCCCAACAGTTGTTCCATTATTAGAACTTGAGCTAGAAGATTCTTTTCCGCTATTTGTAGATGTATCTTTGTTGTTTGTCTCAGTTCCACCGTTGTCGGTGACTTCAAAAGAAGAATTTTCGGAACCACTGATATTGGTTTTAGTAGATTTTTTGCTTGCAACCACTATAATTGCAATAATCAAAATCAAAATTATCACCACAGCCAAAGTCGCCACGGCAATAATCTTCCTGCGTTCCTTTTTCTCCTCTTCTCCCTGATAATACATAATAAAAAACTCCTTATAAGACCATTATATCACACTTTTGCTAAAAATGCAAGTAAATCTCTATTTTCCATAGATAGAAATATGGGCGTTGGCGTATTGACGACTCTTTTTTAGCGATAACCCAGGTAATTCTGGGGCATCCCCGGGGTGTGATAGAACAAAAACCCCATCTACTTTCAAGAATTTAACTAAATGTGCCACATCTTCAAGCCTGAAATCATCATATGGTGGGTCTGCAAGTATTACATCGTATTGTTTATCAGATTCAAAATCGGACACTTTCACCCGTGCTACATCAGTAGTTCCATCACGAAGTGGTTTTTTCATCTCTGCATTGCGTATGATTTCCTCTGCTGTTGCAATCTCGCCCCCAAGTATCTCAAGAAATCCGAGGGTAAGCATATTATCCATAATACAGCTCTCGGCCTTGACACTATTATCAATAAACAATACCTCTTTAGCACCCCTGGATAGAGCCTCAAACCCCAACGCCCCCGAGCCAGCATAGGCATCTAGAACCACTGCGCCTGGCAGATACTCAGAAATCATATTAAACAACGCCAACCTTTCTCTCTCCCCCATCGGATGCGTCTTCCCGCCAGGAGTCTTTATTGTTCGCCCGCGGTATATACCAGATGTAATTTTTAGATAATTGCTCATAAAAGTATTCCATCGACGGCAGCCGGCAGGACCCGTCGAGAGTTAGTTTAATGTTGTAATTTGCTGATATTTAGTAATGCCTTGCATCAACTCCTTATATTTTACCATGTTTTCAGGATTTTTCAAAAACGTCGAAACATCCTTCCCTGCACGTGCAATTAGTTTCGTATCAGAGAGAGAGGCGATACGTAAATCCAGCGCTCCGTGCTGCAGAACCCCGTAGATTTCACCTGGCCCACGCAGTTTTAAATCCACCTCGGCCAGATGAAACCCGTCCGAAGATTTTTCTAGCTCCCTTAGACGCCTAGATGGTTGCGTGTCTCCAGGGGTCAGCAAATAGCAAAACGATTCCGACACCCCTCGCCCCACTCGCCCTCTCAACTGGTGTAGCTGCGCCAAGCCATATGATTCGGCGTTTTCTATCACCATCAGGGTAGCATTTGGCACATCCACTCCTACCTCTACCACTGTAGTGGAAACCAAAATATCAATTTCTCCGTCGGCAAATCGCCCCATCACCACATCCTTGTCGGCCGGCTTCATCTTGCCGTGCAAGAATTCAACTATTTTATCGGGGAAAATTTCCTGCAATTTTTTATGGCGTTTTTTTACAGAGGTCACCTCTGACACATTACTATCTTCAATCGCCTTGCAAATCCAATAAATCTGCTGTCCATGTGCTTTCATACCTCTGTTTTTAGGGTCTGGTTTGGTCACCAAAATCTGCCTCATTTTGGGGTACAATCCTGCCCTGGTTTCTATCTCGGTAAGAATCTTAGTCGTGATAGCTTGCCGCCCCTTTGGCAGCTCATTTAGAATAGAAACATCTAAATCTCCAAACAAAGTCAGCTGCAAAGAACGTGGAATTGGTGTGGCCGTCATCGCTAAGAAGTGTGGCGCTAGCCCCATAGGCGACTTTAACATCAATTTTTGCCTCTGTTCCACCCCAAAACGATGTTGCTCGTCTATCACTACCAGACCCAGGTTTAAAAACTCTGTATCATCTGTTAGCAAAGCATGTGTGCCAATCACTAGATTAATCTTGCCGTTTTTGATATTTTCCTTCAGGTTTTTCTTGTTTTTGCTTGCACCGGTTAGAAGTGCCACCGTTATTCTAAAGGGCTCCAACAATTCTCTTAGCCCCTCGTAGTGCTGTGTCGCCAGAATAGCGGTAGGGGCGAGCAGGGCTATCTGCACCCCCGACAAGGCAGCCGCATAAGCCGCCATCGCTGCCACCACTGTCTTTCCAGAGCCAACATCACCCTGTAACAGGCGGTTCATTGGGGTGTTTTCTCCAATATCCTGAAAAATCTCCCAACTCGCCAACCTCTGGGCATTTGTGAGCTTAAAGGGGAGTTTAGATACAAATTTTTTGATTTTTTCAGCATCAAAGGGGATGCTGGTTGCCTTTAGTTTTTCATTCTCCTGCCGGTTTAGTTTAGCCGCCAAAATCAGCTCAAACAGCTCTTCGTAGGCTAGATAATCTCTAGCTCCCCGGGCAGATTTTAAGGAATTAGGAAAATGGGCAAAAAATAACGCATTTTTCCTTGTTCCAAGGCGCACACTGGGTAGTAAATCTGGGATTTCAGCAAATTTACTACGTGAATTTGACATTAATCTCTTAAAATCATGCGATTTGAGGCTCCCGTGGGCCACGTAGACGGGGCTGAGGCCGGTTTTGGGGTCAATATCGGATACCAGGGCGGCCGAAGGCGAAATTAGGCTATAACGGCCGTTTTTTAGCTCGTAATTGCCCGTAAAATAATATTCTTTCTCTGGCGTAAACTGCCGCAACCTGTAACTCTGGTTAAACCAAACTACTTTTACCGCCCCTGTATTGTCCCTAATAATTCCCTCAGTAATAGAAAGATTTCGCCGTCTCGCCCTTCTAGTAGAAAGTGAGTCAATTTTACCTCTAATCACCACCTTGCCAGGCCGTATCTCAGAAATAGAGGTTGGAGCCTCAAAATTCTCATAATCTCTGGGTAAATTATAAAAAAAATCTCGTATCGTCCGGATGCCATATTTACGCAGTACCTCTGCTGTTTTCGGCCCCACCCCTTTCAAATTCTCCACTCCCTGAGACAAATCCATGCCTAAATTATAGCACGAAAAGCGAGCCCCTAGACCCCATGTTAGCTTATGCTATAATAAAAAATATAAGTAAAACTAACGAAAATAGTTACCATGTCAAATCCAGAAAGTATTTTAAAACAAGAAAGCAAAGAGGAGAGACACAAAAGATTGATGGAGGAAAATCAAAGGCACCAAAACCGAATAACTGGGGCCAGGGTTCTTGCTTTGGTGGGTTTTGATCGCCACGAAATAGTAGACTCCAGCTACAAAAAAGCCAAAGCCCACGGCGAAAAGCTTCAAGGCAAAAACACCGAGCGTAGAATCCTAAGCTACCTAACTAGGCTAGATCGTGAAATCGAAGAACACGGTAGCCCTCTAGAGCAAAGACTCTGGCGTGCCTCCTCAAACAAGGACGATCTCCTAGTAAAAGAAGAGAATATCACAGATAGCTCTTGGGATTTATTAATTCAGGAGCTAAACGCCCACAATTCAGAAAAAGTCGAACTCACAGATGATTTAAAGCACGAATACTGCGAAAAATGGCGCAAACTTCAAAAAGAATCCCTAGATAAATGGGCTACCTTCCTAGCGAACGAAAATTCGCCATTCCCTCTTTGGTTTAAGATATATGCATGGGATGGTATGGCCAAAATGGGCGCTTATAACAAAGAAAAGCGAAAATATGAATCCAGAAATAATACCACAACCGCTCCATATCCAGATCCAGATGCTGAGGTTTTATCAGGGGTATTTGACATTGTTAATCGCTATCATGGCAATAATGAGAGGGAGTTTTTTACTGCAGAGGGTGCCAGGAGAATCGAACTAGAAGAAATGGTCAAATCTGGTAATTTTAGTAAAATATTTAATGCCGTTCAACAAGATCTCGTACCTGTTTTGGAGCCACCAGAAAACACCAAAGATATCCATGGTGAGTGGTTAGAATATGGCGTAGAGGATGTAGATGAGCTAGTTAGGTCCTCTAGGGGCACCGGTTGGTGTATAACTTCAGCAGCCGTATGTAAAAACTATTTCAAATATGGAACTCACTACGACAAAGGTGGCAGGTTTAGCGACCAAAATGGCGCCAAATTCTACTTATTTCATCTAAAAGACCCCACATCGGATAATCTTGTCAAAAACGGCTGTGCCTCAATTCGCCTAGACCCCGATGGCAGAGTAGCAGAAATCTCGGGGCTAAAAAAAGGCCAAGCCTTGCACGATTCTCTTATCCCCATCGTAGAGGAAAAAGTCAAAACTCTCCCTGGCAGCGAAGCTTTCCTTACCAAACTTGCAGACAAAAAACACCTAGCCGACCTAGAAAACAAAATAAACTCTGGTAATGAATTATCAAAAGATGATCTCGAATTTCTTTTCGAAGTCCACCGTCCCATCGAAACTCTAGACTCTTATTTCTTAAGAGACCCACGTATTTATAAGTTGAAAAATGATTACGATTTAAAACACGTTCTAGAGGTCGGAATTGACCCAAATCTTATCGTACAAAAAATTAGCCCAGAAAAAACCGCCGAAGAGCTATATGTTCTTCTGGGACATGGAGCCAACATCGATAGCATAATCTCTAAACTAGATCCTGTATTTATCTCGGAGAATCTTGAATTTTTGTTAGAATCTGGTGCCAATGCGAACAGAATTATTTACAAACTAGACCCAGACCAACTAACTGAAGACCAAAAATCCATTTTGGAAAAATACGGCGCCAGTAGAGGCTCTGTTATCGCTAAACTAAAAGGTAGTATATTTAACGTTTTCAAATCAAATAAATAATTAAAAATCAGCTTTACCACTATGTTCTGCTCGCCACTTGGCGATTTCTCCATGGTTGCCAGAGAGTAAGACCTCTGGCACTTTCATTCCCCGAAACTCCTCTGGTCTAGTATATTGAGGGTATTCTAGATTATCTCCATCCGAAAACGACTCAATCTCTGCCGATTGTTTCCCTCCCAACACTCCAGGAATTAGCCTTACCACGGAATCAATAATAATCAGCGCCGGCAGTTCCCCACCTGTCAGTACATATTTCCCCAGTGAAATCTTATAATCCACAATCGAGAGTATTCTTTCATCATACCCCTCATAATGCGGACATAAGATTATGTAATGAGAGTTTGCAGGGGTTACCCCTGCGAACTCTCTTGCTAAATACTGGTTCCAAATCTCACCCACAGGGGTAGGCAAGATAACCTTCGCATCGGGATCAACTGCTTTAACAGATTCAATCGCGGCAAATACTGGCTCACAGCGAAGAAGCATCCCATCTCCGCCCCCATATGGCATGTCATCAACACTTCGGTGCGGTCCTAGCCCAAATTCTCGTAAATTCACAAAATCAAACTCCACCAGACCCTTTCGCGTAGCCTTTTCCATCATCGAAGATTTCAGATACGGCTCCACCGCCTCCCGAAACAACGTAATTATCGTAAACTTAATCATAGAAATATTATACCACATCTGTGGACTTACCCAATCAAAGACTTGCAAAAAACATAAGAATATTGCAAACATATTAACATCTGAATAAAAATATGGTACACTAAACCCATAATCATACAGATTAGCACTTTTTGAGAATTTGTAGATATTCTAGTCATTCTACCATTTAGGGAGGCGAGATTAATGAGAAAATATGAATTGACAAACGAAACAATCAATTGTGAAGGTAGGATTCTGCATCGCATCAGAGCGCTTTTGCCGTTCAAAGATGTTAAAGTCGGAGACCTAGGTGGCTATATCGAAAAAGAGGAGAATCTCTCTCATTCTGGATTTTGTTGGGTTTACGACTCCGCACGCGTATATGAAAACGCACGGGTTTACGACAACGCCAGAGTATGCGATTCATCTAAAATATTTGGTACGTCACAGGTGTACGAGAACGCAAAAGTCCATGACAGCGCTCAAGTATATGGTTCTGCACACGTCTACGGCAAGGCAAAAGTTTACAACAAGGCACGTGTATATGGCAACGCCAAAGTCTTTGGCAAAGCTCGAATACATGACTCAGCACGTGTATACGACGAGGCGATGGTTTATATGTACGCCAGGGTGTATAACAACGCTAGAGTAGTCACGAATATCTGCAAAAATTAATTTTTGGTGCACAGTATAGTTGTTCTGCGAAGGAGGGTATAATATGAAAAAATACAGAATGACTGAAGAGTCTATTGAGTTTGAGGGACATAAACTCTTTAGAATTGAGGCAACAAAAGACATCGGCAAAATCAAAACCGGCACCAGTGGTGGCTTTGTTGAAACAGAAGACAATCTGTCTCAAGAAGGTGATTGTTGGGTTGGTGGTGACGCTAAGGTTTATGGTAAGGCCAGAGTTTCTGGTGACGCACTTGTCGCAGACCAGGCAATCGTTTGCGACTCTGCCCATGTAGCCGAAGAAGCTAAGGTCGTTGGTAATGCTAAGATAGCCGATTACGCTAGGATTAGTGGAAAAGCTAGAGTTGGTAGATTTGCCACGGTTTCAGGGGCAGCTCTAATCACTGAAAACGCATATATTATGGATAATGCCACAGTGAGCGGCTACGCCCATGTCGGCGACTTTGCTAGAGTGTTCGACTATGGCAAGGTTAATGGCAAAGCAATGCTTTTCAACTATGCATGGGTCTACGGAGATGCATGCATTACGGAAAACGCAAAAGTCTATAACAACGCCAAAATCTTTGACCACGCTTGTGTAACTGGGCGAGCAAGAGTGTTCGATAATGCTAGGGTTTTTGGCGCAGCAGACATCATAGACGATGCTATGGTTTTCGGGCACTCATGGATATATGATAACGCTGTTGTGTCTAAAAGTGCACAAATTTTCGATTGCGCCAGGGTCTTTGAAAAGGCTACTGTCAGCGATAAATCTAAAGTCTTTGACTATGCTAAAATTCATGGCAACGCCAAAGTCTTGGCGGAGTCCAGAGTATTTTACAAACAAAATATAAGCTCTGGTAAACTCCAGAAAAGAGCACCAAGATAAGCACCGCTATAAGCGGTGCTTTTCCTTAGTATGAAAAACGGCCTTTCGGCCGCTTCCCCACTGCTACGCGCCCACCCTGGGGCACATTGGTTTGTTTTAATCCGCTGTTTTTGTTTTTAATGTAAGTCTCCACACTCCACTAAACTATCAGTGGAACCCCTGTGAAGCGTACCAGCTTACTCTCATAATAAAGCATAAGCGCTGAATTGTCAAGGGCATTTTTGACAAAAATAAACCCCCCGGTGTAAAACACCGAGGGTTTTCTTTTATTATCTCCACCAAATCCACGTTATATATGCCAGTGACATACCGCAAAAGGCAATAACCGTTATTACGAATAATGCAATAACGATTTTGCTGACGATAGCACTAGCGATTATGAATATGTTAAGTACCGCCAGTAGTATTGTTATCGGTGCGATAATGAATACTATAGTTGAGAACACATTTAACAGTTTTTCAAGACGTTCTTTCTCTTTTTTTCCTTTCATTTTTAACCTCCTATCTCGCCTGCTCCCACTTTTTCGCAAGAGCTAGGTCTACAATCTGCTCTCCGTTACTAAATGGTACAAACAGGCTCGACTCCTTGTAGCCAGCCTTTTTGAGTTCTTTTATAATCCAGAACCCATGTGTCACATAAGTGTGACCATCACGGTATACAAACACTACGATGCCGTTGTTGGTACAGTATTTTCCTAACTTATTATAGGTGTTTGTATCCACACAGGATTCGTTGCAGTGTGGGTACACTTTAGTGTTATAAAAATATTGTTTTACGGCTATACCGCATATTGGTATCCGGAAGCATCGGGTCAAGACCGAGCCGCTAAGATTACCAATGTCGCGCTCATCGCATATTTTGGAGCAATCCTCCTCGATAATACGGAAATGTTCTATAAGAGCGTCATTTCGCATCTCGAGCCACCGTTCCTTCTCGAGCAGTGGATAATCACCGTTGCTAAACGGTACGTAAAAACTCCCCTCTTCAAGTTTTTCCTTCAGCACCTTTAATTTTCTTCTCGTGTAAGGTGTGACGTATACCTTGTTTCTATGCACAAAGCATATCGTTGAATTATTTACACTATAATGCTCGTTGAATTTCATCAATTCATTAGCATCATAGTCGCTTACCGGCTTTCTCAGACGATAAGGATAACACACCTTTACAATTCCGGTCAAATTTAACGAATCATTTATTACGGCATTAATATCCATAACATATCCTCCTTTTTAAAGTACTAATTTGTGAGTTCGGTTTAGCTCATTATAACATAATTATGTAAAAAATCAACAGAAGAAGAACTATATTGACTATAGGTAAATAATATGATACTCTAAAAGCAGTACATTAACAGGGAGGAAAAGAAAAGAATCTGGAAGGAGTGTGTTACATGAAAAGATTCTTTTTATTTGCCGTAATAGCGATTACGCTGTTCGTATTAGCCAGTTGTGCCAAAGATGATTCCGCTAGTTTTCCGATTAGTACGGAATCCGAGCTTCAGACACTACGAAATAAAACCGATGACCCAGAATTCTGGGAAAGCCTAGACAGCTCAGTCGAAATGATTTGCAACTCCGTAGATACCGACAATAGAGTTACTATTAGTGTTCGGCTGAGGAATTCTGATGGCACCAACGTCATATTAGAAGACGTGGTTTCTGGTCGTTCCATGCCACCAGAAATGATAGCGTATGCAATAGCAAACGCGGAAGACGTTATAGGTGAACATGAATTCGGCCAAAACCTCAAGGTTACAGGCACCATCATGAAATGGGAAGAAGGGCAAAACTCCTTCTCAGTCTGTGACCTCGACGCCGATGCGTCATGGGACTACACCACCGAAGGCGTAATGTTCTTCGCCGAGAACGAATCCCACCGGATGCCCGGCACCGAGAACGAATACGGTGCCATTGGCGTCATCGATATCAATCCTATTGATATCATCCCCATTGACGACCCGGAAGCCAACTTGGCTTCCATGGCCAACCTAGCATTACATGAGTAATGCAGGTCTCATATCCTCCCTAAAGCACCCGACCACTATGGCCGGGTGCTTTCCATTGGATATCAATTATGTTATAATACAATTATGTTTGTTGATACCGCAAAAGTCAGCCTAAAAGCCGGTAAAGGCGGCGATGGTGCCGTCTCTTTTCGTCATGAAATCTATATTCCCAAAGGTGGCCCAGACGGTGGTGACGGCGGTAAGGGTGGCGATATTATCTTTCGTGCCGACCGTAACACTAATACTCTGATTGCCTTTCGTTTTACTCCTATTCTTACTGCCGAGAATGGCAAAAACGGCGCCAGCCAACGCTCCGCCGGCCGTTCCGGAAAAGATCTTATCGTCGACGTCCCCATCGGCACAGTTGTATATCGGTTGAAAAGCGATCCGGTTCAGTTTGCAAGCATTGAGCAAACCCGAGAAAAATTTGAGGAGGATAGTCTGGACGAGTACGGAACTGAAATTCCGGCACAGTCCAGATTAGCCGACGAAAATTTTTCCCGGAGTGAAGCGAGCCGCGAGCAAACTGAACCGAATCGCTCTAGGATACTGATAGCCGACCTCACAAAAGATGGCGACGAAGCTGTCATCGCTAAGGGCGGTTCCGGTGGTTTCGGCAATGCCCATTTCAAATCCAGTACTCGTCAAACTCCTACCATCGCCGAAGTTGGCGAACCTGGTGAAGAGTTCGAGGCTGAATTAGAGCTAAAATCTGTCGCTGATGTTGGCCTTGTAGGGCTTCCAAATGCCGGCAAATCCACTTTTCTCTCTGTAGTTTCAAACGCTAGACCAGAAATCGCCGATTATCCATTCACTACCATTACGCCAAATCTTGGCGTGGCTACCGTTGATGGCAAAGACCTTCTAATCGCCGACATTCCAGGCCTTATCGAGGGCGCATCCGAGGGTAAAGGTCTAGGTCACGATTTCTTACGCCATGTCGACCGCACCGCAGTTTTACTTCATCTGATTGATATCTACAACGATGACGCTGGCGAAGCCTATCAAACCATCAGAAACGAGCTAGACAAGTATTCCGATCTCAAGAATCGCCCAGAAATCATTGCACTGACCAAATGCGAAGGTGTCGACGAGGATATCGTGAATATGCAAATGGCCTCCATCCTCGATAAGAATCCAAACGCCAAAATCTTCACAATCTCCGCCCAAGCCCACCAAGGCCTGACCGAGTTATTACGCGAACTATTAGTCGGACTCACGCAGAATGAATCTTTTGAGACCGTACGTGACGACGGGAGCGAAATAGTGAGCGAGCCCCGTAACGACGGGCACGAGCGAAGCGGGTCGAAAAAGATTCATTCAAGCGAGATTCCGACTATTAGTTTAGGTAAAGACGCTTTGAAGGACACCTGGCAGGTCGAAAAACTAGATGATGACAGATTTAGGGTCACTGGTGAAAAAATCGAAAAATTTGCCCGCAAAACGGATTTGAATAACTATGCTTCCGTCAATCGTCTGCGCGATATCATGAAAAAACTTGGTATAAGGGCGGAGCTTACCTCAAGAGGTGCCAAGCCAGAATCCATCATTGAAATCGCCGGCAAAGAATTTACTCTAGTAGAGGACTACTAGAGTCTATACTCTAATTACACCACAAGACATCAAAAATATCAAGTTAACAGAGGTAATTTACAGAACTAATGAATATAGTTAAAGTTGCCCACTACGCTAGCCGGGATAGTAGAACGAATCACGCGGAACGGCACACCGTAGTTCATCTCTGTCACCACTATGGAACCATCTCCGTTTACGGCCTCCACATATCCAACGTGGCCATACCACCCAGATGTAGTCTGGAAAATCGCACCTGCAGCGGGCGTATGATCTACTAAATATCCTGCCGCAGCCGCATTGTAGGCCCAAGCATTAGCGTTACCGAGAAGTGGCAAATCTTGCCTCTTATACCAAGCCCACTGCGTACATTGCCCAGCGCCATATCTACCACCAAGATTATAGAAATATCCCACCACCTCAATATTTTGCCGCTCAGAAGTACTACCAAGATATGTATAGGTATATGTGTAAGTTGGGGTATATGTCTGTACTGGTGTGACAACAGGGGCTACATATTCTGGGCGTTCCTTTTCTGGTAATGTCCCATTTTTGATGAAGATTTTACTACCCTCTTCCAAACCAGAAACATCTAAATCATTAAAAATCGTGATTTCATCAACACTAGAGCCATAAGTAGACGCAATCGACTCAACAGTATCACCAGACTTTACAGTATAAACAATACCAGATTCTTTGGGGATATATAGAATTGTGCCAACCCCAACATCTGTGGTTTTCAGACCGTTAGACCATCTGATTTGATCAGTTGTAATACCGTACTCCTCTGCAATAGATATCATACTCTCACCATCTTGGACCTCGTGCGTAATAACCCATTCACGTCTGCCGACGTCTGTTAGATTGGGTTTTTCTAGCTTCCCAGTAGAAGTCTGCCCAGAATCATACATCGTAGTAGTAACCACATAGTTTGAGGCCACATCGGATGCGCTCGCTAGGCTAAGCGTATCAGAAAGATCCGCTACAACATAGAGCTCTGATAACTGATCAACCGAAATATTGTAATCGCTCGCCGCAAAAGCAGTGAGGCTCAAATTCGTATCTGAACTATTCTTATCAATCGAACCAATGACGACCAACGACAGAGTGACTAACCCCGCGATGGCGTAAGGCAATATCCCCTTTATTTTTTCCTTGTCAAATGATTTCTTCTTTTTTGTCATAATGCTACATTACAGAGGTCTTGGCAATGACTGTAAATATTCTGATTATGCTCATCCTCCGTGTAACTATAATACATCAAACCATCGTCACCTGTCAAGAAATATAGATAAGAAGTATCAGACGGTTCCGCTACAGCAAGTAAGGCCGAAAGTCCTGGGTTTGAAATTGGACCACAGGGCAAACCTGCGTAAACTCTAGTATTGTAACAAGAATCTATCGTAAGCGCAGTTTGATTGTCGCTATAAATATCTCTATTGGGGTCACTGGTATCAAGTGCATAAGAAACCGTCACATCACTTCCCATCGGTATCCCAAGGGCCAAGCGAGACAAAAAAACCTGTGCCACCGTAGACTGGTCCGAAGGCGGTGCTTCTTTTTGTACCACGGAAGCCAAGGTAATGCCCTCAAATAGAGACAACCCCTGTGCCGAATACCTTTCTTCTAGATTGTTCTCTGAAATAACTTTCCCCATTTCGTTTAAAAATACTTCCAGAACTTCTTTTACAGAGGCGGTTTTATAGAATTCATGCGTTTCCCCAAACAAATATCCTTCGAGCGTTGCTCCCGCAGGTCTACTTCTTAGGAAGTCAAAATCATAATTTGCAGAAAAAGCTTCATCTATTTCGCTTGTCGAATAGCCCACTTCAGCCAAAGCTTTTTTGATGTCGTAAATATTTTCTCCTGGTCGAATAGTAAAATCAAATACCTCGGCTTGCATTTCGGCCTCTAGTCTGGCGTATTCCTCCGCTCGTTCTTTTGCTCGCATGTCTTTTATTAATAGGTATCCACCAACAGCAAGGAGGGCAACGATGATAATAGACATTACCCCAGAAACCCACATTGTTACTCTTTTAGTTTTTCTCTTCACTTTTTTTACTTCTTTTTCTATTAAATTAGTATCCTCCGGCGCTTTCGACTCTGGCGCCTTAAAACCCTCTATAAAATCCTGTAGGATGATTGTGGCCGCCTCCGCATCAATTTCTCCCTTTTCATAGCGTTTTTTGCGTGATTTGAGTCTTTCTTCTGCAATTACAGAAGTTAGACTTTCGTCCTGGAAGCGGATTTTTGCACCAGGTATCTTCTCCGTTAATGTTTTGGCAAAATTTCTTACGAACAGGGACTGCGCGGTTTCGTTCCCTTCGTTACTCCTTGGCATCCCGAGTACAAAGAACTTTGTACTATTAATGTTCGCAATTCTATCTATTTCCTGCCATTCTGAGCCATTCACCTCAACAAACCCGATAGGTACCGCAATTTTGGTATCTGAACTCACTTTGGCCACGCCAATGCGTTTTTCACCTACATCAAGTCCAATTATTCGCATCGAATCTACCTACGTTAATTCTGTTCCGTCTTACTGTCTTTGGAATCGCTTGTATCTTTATCGTCTTTAGATTTTTCATCATCAGTCTCTTTATCAGTCGACTTCTCGTCTTTTTCCTGATTAATCTTGTTGCCATTTTGGTCTTTTACTTCAAAACTAACTGAAATTTTGTTGGAATCATTTGGAATCTTTGTTACCCATGGGAAAGAAGGATTAATTGTGACAGAAGCAACGCCATTGATATCCTTCAAATCATGTTGTGCTTCTCCTAGACCTTTTCCTTTTACTATTGCAATTACGTCATTTTCCGTTATCTTAGGACCAGTTGCATAGGATGTCTTGAGTTTACCAGTGAATCCTGTATCAGTCTTCATGAAATTCTCAATAAACGGATTCTTCATTTCGTAGATTTTCTGATCTTCCTTGAGGTCGGCCTTCTTTGTGATGAATTCCTCAACTTTCACCTTGTCAAGAGCGTAAATTGAAGCAACCGTCGTGGCCTTCAGGGTGACCTTTTCTCCGTCTTTTACTTCCTCGCCAACCGCAGGGGTGACTACGGCGTCAGAAGTCGTTTGCGAAAAGCTTGAGTCAATCACAATCGCATCATCGCCAATCTCTTCTAGTAGTTTTTTCTTGCTCTGGGATTCGTCCGTTGCCACTAATTCAGATTTAGCCTTTTCGACGTCTGATTGTTGGACTACGGTGATGGTTTCGTCTGTGCCACCGCTCATTGGGCTCTCCGAATACGCAAATACCCTAGCGTTAGTGTCCCAACCAGTACTAGATGCCGCTATATTGTAATTCGTGCCTGGCTCGCTTGCTTCCACCGAAACGACTCCATTGATTCTACAGCCATAATCCACCAGCCCATCAGAGTTGTCCTTATTGCTACATTGAGTCTTGCCTTCTCCGTCATAACTCAATACTTCGCTTTCTGTCGCCTTGTATACTAAACCAGAAATCGTGAATGTTTCGCCTGCGGCTATTTGGGTGGATGCTTTGACGTTCAATGGGAAATAAGCATAAACTACAACTTCGCCAGTTGCTTTTTTACCGACATTCTTCTTCCCTGTTGCTTCAAATTTTGTTTCTTGTACCGATTCAATCTTCTTTTCGT
Source organism: uncultured Candidatus Saccharibacteria bacterium (assembly GCA_964468665.1). GTDB lineage: Bacteria > Patescibacteriota > Saccharimonadia > Saccharimonadales > Saccharimonadaceae > Nanosyncoccus. The sequence continues at coordinate 24,331 of CAYXTS010000004.1, read as the reverse complement.
CTAAATAGAAGGTGCTATTCTCTAAGTTTTCGTCGCCTAATTTTGTTGTAAAGCTGACGCTTTCAGAGAAATTATTCAAATCGGTTTTAATCTCTACGACTAGATTTGCGGCTGGAGCTATAAAAAGTGCCCAGATTAGGAAAATAATCAATAGTAAAATCCCAATTCCAGAAATAATAGCCAACTTTTTATGTTCTTTAATCCAGTTTATAAATTTATTGCCAGAAGCTTTTGCTCCAGCAATACCCGACTTCTTATGCTTGTCTTTCTTATCGGACTTCTTAGCCTTGGCTGGCTGCTCGTCTGCGTCTTCGTCGTCCGTCTCTTCACTCTCGTCCTCGTCTTCAGCTTCGGTAGACTCATCAGTAGCCTCGTCACCCTCCTCCTCGCCGTCATCATTAGATTCTTCCACTACGGCAATTTCTTCTTCTTTTGCCTTCTCCACTACATCCGCCTTTTCTGTCTCAGCACCCTCTTCCTCAACGGTTGGGATACTCGGCGCAGACTGGAGATCTTTCGTAACGGGGATTTTGGCATTACCTGCGAGTTTGGTAATAGACGGGTCAGTCGTCACTAAAACAATAGTCTTTTCCGACGCCGCTCCCGCTTTTGCAATTAGCTTAATATTTACGATGCTTCGGAATACCCCAGCTTTTTTAGGTGGTACCAAGGCAACAATTTTGGGTTTTGATTTTTCAATTTTTGAAATGATATCAGTGATATCATCCTCTGGCTCTATGTATATGACGTCTTTATTCATATATAAAATATAACACATTTTTTCATGCTTGTGTTAAAATAATCATAAATGAGTATTTTTAGGCGTAAAAATCCCGAGCAAGCTACCGGCAATCAATCCGCTTTTGCCGAGATGGCATTGAACGCCATCCATGATGGTGTGATTATGACCGACAAAAACGGCATCATTAAATTCATTAATCCTGCCGCTATTACCATGACGGATTGTGGCTCGGCGAGTAACGCCATTGGTCTAGATTATGGGCTAATTATCAGATTAGAATCCAAAGAAGGTCGTGAATTATCCGAAAAAGAAAATCCCCTCATCCAGGCTATGAGTACTGGTCAACCTCTAGAGCCATACCAAGCCTGTCTAATTGTGGGGCAGACCGATAAACGTATCCCGATTGCAGTTTCTGTGCTTCCGGTCGAAGGTATCCAGCAAGAACGTGTTATTACATTCCGTGACATCACCAAAGAGCTTGAAGAAGAAGGCAAACAGACGGAATTTATTTCCACGGCATCTCATGAGATGCGTACACCCGTCGCTTCAATCGAAGGCTATCTTTCATTAGCACTTAATCCGCAAACTGCCACAATTGACGAACGAGCCAAAGGTTATCTAGACGCAGCACATTCCGCATCACAGCACCTTGGCAAACTCTTCCAGGATTTGCTAGACGTCACTAAGCTTGATGATGGTCGAATTAAACCCCATTTCGAACCAGTAGAAATGGTTGAGCTAGTTAAATCTATCTCGGATGATTATCTTGCTCGAGCCAACGACGCCAAAATTAGTTTTAACTTTGGTTCCAAAGATTCCGGGCAATTTAGCGAAGGCCGTCGCATGGAACAAGTTGTCTATGGATTTGTAGATACAAATTTCATGCGAGAAATTCTTGACAATCTTATCGACAATGCTATTAAATATACTCCAGAGGGTGGTTCCATTTATGTAAATGCCAGAGGCGATGGTGACAAAGTTTTAATCAATGTCACAGATACCGGCATTGGCATTTCCGCCGACGACCTCGCACATATATTCCAAAAATTTTATCGAGCAGATAATTCCGACACCCGCACTATCGGTGGTAATGGGCTAGGGCTATACCTAGTCAAGCAACGTGCGGAGGCTATGGGCGGCAAAGTTTGGGCTGAATCTGCCTTTGGTGAGGGTTCCACCTTTTACGTCTCATTACCTCGTCTTTCAAATGATGAGTACGAGAAGCGTATGATTGCCGTTCGCAACCAACAAATGCAAGAGCAGCTTCTAAAGGCCAGCCAACCACCAGTTCCGCCAGTAGCATCTCAGCCTCAGCCAGTTCCATCCCAACCTCAGCCGACAATACCGCCGGCGCCATCAATCCCGCCATCCCCCACCCCAACTACGCCACCACAAACCAACCCAGTTCAAAATCAAATTAATAATAACCTAAACGGAGAACCAAAATGAGCAAAATAATGGTAGTTGAAGACGACTCAAGTCTACGTGAAATTTACAGTATTCGCATTACTGCTGAGGGCTATAACGTAGTCTCAGCTGGTGACGGCGAAGAGGCTCTAGCCGTGGCAGTACGTGAAAAGCCAGATTTAATACTTACAGACGTTATGATGCCCAAAATCTCCGGTTTTGATATGTTAGATATTTTGCGCTCCACTCCAGAAACCGCCGACATCAAAGTCGTCATGATGACTGCTCTCTCTGCCGATGACCAACGAGAGCGCGGAGAAAGGCTCGGCGCCGATCGCTACCTAGTGAAATCTCAAGTCGGTATTGAAGATGTAGTTAATGTTATCCACGAAATCTTAGGCGATCGCAAAGCGCCAGCAGCGGACGACGTCCCCAGCCAAGAGCCCACACCGAGTTCAGCGCCAGAAACCCCCGATTCTACTGCGACCGCGCCTCAATCTGATTTAGCAAACTCTCAACCTCAACCCGCCTATGAACAATCCCAAGCTCCGGCTCAATAAATTCCTAGCAGAACGTCTGGGTGTATCACGCCGAGAGGCAGACGAGCTAATTAATTCTGGTCAGATTAAAATCAATGGCCAGGTTGCTCTATTAGGGGCTAGGATTGACAAAACAGATAAAGTGTGTTATAATAGAAGTATAATTCCGTTTGACACGGATTTTCTTTATATTGCATTCAATAAACCAATTGGGTATGTTTGTTCTCGGCGTGCACAAGGTTCTGCACCCACGCTTTATGAATTATTGCCACCAAAATACCAAAAACTCAAAACCGTCGGTAGACTAGACAAGGATTCTTCCGGTCTCATTTTGTTAACTAATGACGGCGATTTTGCTTTCCAGATGACTCACCCTAAATTCCGCAAGAACAAAGTCTACGAAGTAGAACTAGATAAACCTTTGGAGCCCCTCCACCAACAAATGATTTCCGACTTCGGAGTCATGCTCGATGACGGCCCATCACAATTCAAAATAGTGAAAAACGATTTTGAAATACCTCTTTCGACGGGTGACGAGTCTGGAGGGGGACCCCCGCTGAGCGCGAGCGAAGTAGGGGAGGAGAAGGCTCGGCAGGACCCGTCGAGAGTGAATAGCTGTAGAAGTTACACTGTGATTCTGTCCGAAGGTCGTAATCGCCAAATCCGCCGTACTTTCGCAACTTTGGGATACAAAGTCACCAAACTCCACCGTACCGAATTTGGTCCATACAAACTTGATGGCTTGAAGCCAGGAAAATATGTTACAATAGAACCATGAGCACTATATTAGGTCTCGATATTGGTACCGAGTTTGTAAAAGCAGTCCTAGCCAAATCCACCAAAAACGGTAATTTGGAAATTCTTGGTGTTGGCAAATCCAAACAAGCTGAGGGCAATATGCATGCTGGTGCCGTAGCAGATATTCCAGCCGTTGTTGCGGTCTGCGAAGAAGCTCTCATTCAGGTTGAAGAACAAGCTGGCGAAAGAGCTAGCCTGGTGGTGGTCGGTATCGCAGGAGAGCTAATCAAAGGCAACACCACCTCTGTTAATTATAATCGCAAAAACCCCAACAAGCCTATCACCGAGTCCGAGATGCAAGAAATCATCAAAAAAGTCCAGCAGAAATCCGGCGAGGTTGCCAAAAAATCCGTCGCCCTAGAAACCGGCAACGACAACGTGGAGATTCGTCTTATCAATTCCGCCATAGTTTCTCTCACTATAGACGGTTACAAAATCAGCAATCCAGTCGGGTTCAAAGGTTCCGAAGTAGTAATTCAATTTTATACAGCCTTTGCCCCCATGATTCATGTTGCTGCTATCGAAAAAGTTTGCGCCGAACTCAATTTAGACCTGCTCACAGTCGCTGTAGAACCATTTGCAGTTTGTAGAGCCTGTCTGGGTGATGACCTAGAGTCTAGCTTCTCGGGTATCGTAATGGATATTGGCGGCGGCACCACTGACATCGCCGTCGTAGAAGACGGTGGCGTAGAGGGTACCAAAATGTTTGGTATCGGTGGGCGCAGTTTCACTCACCAGATTTCCGAGTCGCTTGGTGTAGATTTTGACACAGCCGAGGAATACAAACTCGCCTACGACACTAGCGAGCTAGACGACCACGTCAAGTCCAAGGTAGAAACCGCTATTTCTCGCAATCTCAGCGTTTGGCTCACAGGGGTAGAAGTAGCGCTAGAAGATTTTAATAATGTCAGCAGTTTGCCGCGCAACATCTTGCTTTGTGGCGGCGGAGCCAGCCTGTCGCTTTTGCAAGAAGAATTAGCCCTTTCTGATTGGTATAGCTCACTTCCATTTTCTCGTCGCCCAGTCATTCATCTAATTGATATTACAGATTTACCCAATCTAGATCTCGGCAGCCTCAATGTAGAAGGCACCAGTAAACTAGACCATTCATTTACTACGGCGCTAGGGCTTCTTCGTGTCGGTATGGACACATTGGCTGGTGCCCCAGAGGAGCACAAACTCCGTGCCAAAATCGCCAAACTCCTTCAGAATTAGCTAATTTATAGAGTTTATTCTAGTACCGCTTTAATCCGGCGTACGCCAGCCGAGGAAGATTCTTCTTTTTTAATTTTAAACTTACCAATCATCCCGGTATGCTCTACGTGTGGACCACCGCAAACCTCGCGTGAAATTGGGCTATCGAAATCACCAATCGTATAAACTTTTAATTTTTCTGGGTATTTGTCCCAAAATTGTCCGTGCGCCTTTAGGGTGTCTCTTGCATAGGCTTTGTCATATTCATCAAACACTACCGGCAGGTCGGCTTCTATCCATTCATTAACCTGTTTCTCTACGGCAGAAATTTCTTCTGATGTAAGCTTGTGGTCGCAGTTAAAATCAAACCTTACTCTGTCTGCTGTGATATTAGAACCCTTTTGAGCTATATCAGGGGCCACCAACTTTTGCAAAGCTGCTAGTAACAAATGTGTAGCGGTATGATATTTTACAGTTTGCTCGCCATGGTCCTCTAGACCGCCCTTAAACATACCCTTACTCGCCGTCTGTGAGCGTTCTCTCTGTTCCTTCAAGGCTTCTTCAAATTCTTTCAGATAATTTTCGGATAGCTCAATTCCCTCTCGATAGCATTCTTCTACCGATAATTCCATCGGGAAACCGTAGGTATCTTGTAGCTTAAATAAATCATGCCCAGACAATCGACAACGAGTTTCTTGGGGCGCTCCGGAGGTTACGACCGAGGTAGCGAGGGGCGACTCGCCCGTAACGACGGGCCGAGTCGACCCCGTCCCCAAGAAATCTTGTTTCGATTGTCTGGAAAGTTTAAATAGCTCTCTAAGACCCCTACTTAATGTTTTCCTGAACGCGACTTCCTCTTTTAGCATTACCCCTAAAGCATTCTCTCGATGTGTCAAAATCGAATCTGGCAAATCTGTATAATTTTCTGCTACAATCGGCACGATTTCAGCCAAGAAATTCGACGAAATCCCCAAATCTAGCGCTCTTAAAATCGCTCGGCGCAGCAGTCGGCGCATTGCATATCCCTGAGCTTTGTTTGACGGTACTAAACCCTGCGCCGCCAAAAGATACGCACCTCGGATATGGTCGGCAATCACCCGCATCTCGTTGGTATTATTGTCATACGATTTGCCCGAAATCTCCTCTAGCTTATCGGTAATCGGCTTCATCAAAGAAATCTTAAACACATCAAAAGATCCAATTGCTGCCGCCGCAATTCGCTCTAGTCCACCACCAAAATCCACATTTTTCTTCTCTAGCTCTTCAAAACTCCCATCCTCTAACCGCCGGTATTGCATAAACACTTGGTTTCCAATCTCCATAAACCTCGCTCCGTCGCTAGCTGGATGTGCCTGGCCATATTTTTCTACGTCCTGCTTGTCCTCACCGAAATCATAAAACACCTCCGAGTCCGGCCCACATGGGTCGCCAATCGGCGTAGTCTCACAACCGCCCCCTCGGCTCCACCAGTTTTCGTGGTCATCATAAAAGAAAATCCTCTCTCCAGGCTTAATCCCACGCTTATCGCCCTTCTCGGCCGAGCCAATTTCAGCAATACCAGCCTCTATCCCAGCTTCCTTAAACACTTTCTGCCAAATTTCAGCTGCTTCGGTGTCTTTGGGGATACCATATTTTTCATTCCCAATAAAACAGGTTACATAAATTTTCTCTGGGTCTAACCCCACAACCTTTGTCAAAAACTCAAAAAAATTCCTAATCTGCTCTTCCTTAAAATAATCCCCCAGTGACCAGTTTCCTAACATCTCAAACACGGTCGTGTGCCTAGGGTCACCCACATCCTCGATATCCTGCAATCTCATTGACGGTTGCGAATCGCAAAGTCGCTTACCATCTGGATGTTCCTCACCAAGTAAATACGGCAAAAGTGGCTGCATCCCAGAGCCAGTAAATAATGTCGTCGGGTCGCCCTCTAGTACCAGGGGTGCCGGCTGAATCACTTTATGACCATTTTTAACTTGAAACTTTAAAAATTTTTGTCGTATTTCATTTGCATCCATAGAGGACATTATATAACTACTTGCAATATTTCGCAATCCATGATATTTTAAACATAAGAACAATAAAGGAATTATTATGGCACAAGCAAAAAAGAAACAATCAACCAAAACCACTAAGCAACCCGCCGCACGTGGCCAAGCCCGCAAAAAGGCTTGCACGAGGACTTGCAAAAAACAGCAAGGTATTAGCAATTCAGAAAGAATGCATATCTATATCATTACAGCAATGGCAATGATTACAGTCATCCTGCTCTGTGCGAACATTGCAATTATGATGGTGTAATATAGGTAGATAACAGAGATAAAACTTGACAAAATAAGCCGCTCGTGCTATAATACACATTATAGCTCTTACGTAGGGGCTTATTTTTATATAATAATCCCCCCACCTAGGCAGATCTCTCCGTCATACAAAACTGCCGATTGCCCACTAGCTGGGCGCTTGATTTCGTTCTCAAAAAACAGCGCTTCGCCATCAAATCTCGCTGGAATTAGTGGCGCACGATGACGTAAGCGAGCTAATACAGAACTTGGAGCCGATTGTCTCATCAAGACATCTTTTAATTTTAATTCTTTTATCCATATCGCCTCATGATTCAAGTTTTTTGATACATACACAATATTTTGCCCAATGTCTTTCTTGACAACATAATATGGCATACCATCGTTTACGACGCCCTTTTCGCCATCAAGATAAAGCCCATGCCTCTGCCCAATGGTGTAAAAAATCGCACCCTCATGGTAGCCTAATACCTTATTACTCTCAATTTCACGAATTTCCCCAGGTCGCACGTCGATATATTCCTTGAGAAAATCCTTCATCCCCACCTCTCCAACAAAACACATTCCCATGGATTCCTTTTTGTAGGCATTGTGCAAGCCTTTCTCCTGGGCCAACTTTTTCACTTCGGGCTTTTTCATCTCGCCAATCGGAAAAATCGTATGCGCCAAAGCCTCCTCGGATATTCTATATAGGAAATACGTCTGGTCCTTGTTTTCATCTACGGCTCGTAAGAGTTGCGATTTTCGTCCTACTCTTGCATAATGTCCCGTAGCGATAAAATCAGCCCCAGCCGCACGCGCCTTTTCATAGAATAGCTTGAATTTTATTTCCTGATTGCACATGATGTCGGGATTTGGCGTATTGCCCGCTCGGAATTCTCGCAGCATATATTCCACCACTTTTTCGCGGTACTCAGTCTCAAAATCCCACACTTCAAAATCAATCCCCAGCTTCACGGCCACTCGCTTCGCATCGGCTAGGTCCTCCGCCCAGGGACATTTCATACCTAGGAGATCTCTCGACCAGTTTTTCATATAGACGCCAACAACATCGTAGCCCTGCTCCAAAAGTAGCAGTGCCGCCACACTCGAATCCACTCCCCCGCTCATCCCAACATACACTTTTTTCATTGTTAATATTATAACATCAAACTGTAAATATCAAAGTATTAGCTTTTTAAGCAATATGTTTACTCTTGCGGAACCATAGGATATAAAGCGAATTCTTTCTAGAATCAAAACCATGACGATTAATTTATATATTTCCACGAAAAATTCTTCCATTTTCAAAAAAGTTATGTTAATATAAAAATATGATGAGGTCAGCATACAATAACCATACCAGCAATGGTAGAACTATCACAGAGACAGCACATCCTGCTGGTAGTAAACTTTATACATCATTAGCCAGGAACGTCCTTCTGGTTTTCTTTCCTCTACTATCTCTAGCATTGATTGCTTTTATCGAAACATCCGTACAGAACAATGCTTATGCTACCGCTGAAATCACCGACGTCGTGGACGATGTAAGCATCAGCGTGCCAACTTCTTGCACTATTACTGCTGTCCTTGAGAATCGTGAATATTCAGTTTCTATTAATCCAGGCTCTACTGGTGAGGTTGAGGCAAATATTATCACTACCTCATGTAATGATCCAGGGGGCTATTCGCTTTACGCCATTGGTTTTACTGGTGATACAGAAACTGGGAATAATCACACTAAATTGGTAGGTTCCAACACTGGCGGAACAATCTCGACTGGCACAAACACAGGCTCAGGTAGCTCTAGCTGGGCCATGAAGCTCACGTTCATAGCCAATGCTGAAATCATGAACAGCTACGGTTCTTATCAAGTCGTGCCAAATACGTGGACTCAAGTAGCTAGATACACAAGCTCCACTTCCACCAGCACCGTTAAACCCTGGTACCGAATCTTCGTAGACTCGTCTCAGCCTGCCGACGCCTACACCGGGCAGGTAAAATACGCGATAGTCCATCCAAATACTTATGTTGCTGGTACTTACACTATTGCCTATAATGCCAATGGTGGTACTGGTACTATGACAAGTTCTACCAACCTTTACAACTTTGAGCCATTCACCCTCCCAGCTTCTACTCTTACTGCTCCTACCGGTTACGCTTTTGCTGGCTGGTGTACTACCAATACTAGCCAATACTCCTGTGACGATGGTACTCTCTACCAACCAGGTGATGAAGTCACTAGCCTAGCTACTGCTGGTGGTACAGCTAATCTTTATGCGGTGTGGGGGCCATTAAAAGCTATGCAATCCGCCACTAGTGCCGATTGTGGGCAAGAGATGGTGGATACTCGCGATGGCAATACTTATACCACAGCCACTATTGGTTCTCTTTGCTGGATGACAAAGAATTTAGACCTTCCAGGTGGTACCACTCTCAGCAGTGCCGACACCAACGTCCCAGACAATTATTCTACCACCACTACTGGCTTTACTGATGGCAATACTCTACCGACTTCATCTACTACAGGTTTTAACAACGATACAACTGCGTTTGTTTACAATAGCAATAGTACTGAATGCTCGTATATAAATCCATGTTACTCGTATTATTCTTGGCGTGCTGCAACTGCAGGATACAACGTTACATCTGATGGTGCTTCAACAAACTATGATATATGCCCTAAAAACTGGAGGCTACCCACCAGCGTGGAACTTAATAGTTTAGTTAGCGTTTATAGTACAGGATCTGTCTTAACGCAAAGTCCTTTTTATGGTGTTTACGCTGGCGATTATTTCATGAGTTCTTTCGAAAACGGAGGTAGCGCGGGAGAATATTGGTCATCTACTTCTAATGCCTCAAATCGTTCTTATGCTTTAGAATTCTATAGTACAACTGGCGATGTTAATTATTTTCTTAAAAAGGATGGATTATCTATCCGTTGTGTCGCTAAGTCGTAGCCATCCGGCTCTTCCGGCTCGGCTCCCCTCGACCTCCGCGAATCCGCTCCCTGGGGCTCGCCCCACGGAGCGGATTTAGCTTAGCTCTGAGCTTGCCACCCCGCCCGTCTCTGCTCAGCTGATACCACCTCGTTGATGACCTTTACCGCCGCACGTATCTGCTCTTCAGTGTTTGTCTCTCCCAGTGTCAACCTTAGCGAGCCAGCAATCTGGCTATCAGATAACCCTATAGCAGCTAACACATGTGACCTTACGCCTTTACTTGCCGCACAGGCCGCGCCTGTCGCTACGTATATCCCCTTTTCTTCAAGAAGGAACACTAAACGTTCCGCATCTATACCATTATAGCATATTACTACAAAATTGTCAAGCACATGCTTTTTATTGATTAACTCATAATTCTCTAATTCATTTAATAATATATTCCGCCAGGTAGCGTATTTTTTTCGATTACCGTTTAAGTGCTCTTTGGCAAGTTCTACTGCTTTTGCAAACCCAACCACCCCTGGGACATTCTCCGTGCCAGAGCGTAGGCCGTTTTCTTGTCCCCCGCCCATAGTTAGAGGCCGAAGTCTTGCATCATGCGACACATACAAAGCCCCCACGCCCTTCGGGCCATAAACCTTCGCTGCATTCAAAGTTAATAGGTCCACTCCTAGTCTCGCTACATTAATATCCAGTAAATTCAAAGCCTGCGAAGCATCCGAATGTAGCAATAATTGCGTCTTGATTCCCCGTTTCATCCGGTCTAGTTTTATGTCTCTAATTATCCCTGCGACCTCCGCCAAAGGCTGAATCGTCCCCAGTTCATTGTTCGCCAGTGAAATTGAAATTAATTGCGTATCATCTGTAATCTTGTCTCGTAAATCCACCAAATCAACCAACCCATTCGCTAGTACCTTGATGGCTTCGCCACCGTATTTTTCTGCCACGCGCCTCACCGAATCATGTTCGGTCACGAGGTATAACATGGACGGGTGACGGTCGTGGAGGGGGTCCCCCGCTGAGCTTTGCGAAGTGGGGGAGGAGAACGACCGGCAGGACCCGTCTAGAGATATGGCCGTAAACGCCAGATTATTCGCCTCAGTCGCACCAGCGGTAATAATAAGATCAGAAGCCTTGGCCCCAATTGCATGTGCTATTGTTGCTTTGGCAGTTTCATAATCAGCCATCACTTTTTTGGCCGGCAAATACGCTGCACTTGGATTAAAAAACCGCTCCATAAAATACGGCTTCATTGCCTCAAAAACCTTTTGTGATACCGGCGTCGCCGCCGCATGGTCTAGATATATCATACCAATATTATACCATAATTATCATGATAACGCCAACTATACGTCTACTGCAGGACGGAACACGATATTGGCATCTCCCTCAGCCCCAACTGGGGTCAGAGTCAGCACGTTTTTACCCTGTTCCAAAGTATATTGAAACTCGTCATCCATAGTGTAGAGCCAATCAGTCTGGATTAGCAGCCTGTCGTCCTCAATCATCCAATTAAAATCATAATCATTTGTATGATTATTGGTAGTAAGAGTCCCCTTTCCAACTTCGGTAAAAGTCCATATCACCTCTGGTGCACCCTCCTTGGTCCAGCTGCCGACTTCTATCAGTCGCTCTGCGTCGTCGATATCTGGAGTTGCGTTTAACCTCAAAATCAAAAACACCACACCGACTATCAGTGTGATTAGACCCACTACAAACACCACCAAAGATACCACGGTCTTTTTAGAGCCAGATTTTGCAATATCTCTGTTCTTTTTGCTTTTCTTTTTTGTTTTTTCTTGCTCATCAGGCTGAAAAGCTCTTGCTAATTCCTCCTGAGAAATATTATTACTTTCAGAATCCATAACCCTATTTTAGCAATAGAGTTTTGATTTTACAAGATTAAGATATGACTTTGCGGCCAAGCGAAAATTGTTCAGCTCGTCGCCCTCGATTTTTTGATAAACTCCACCCTCGGTCTTTTTAAACACACCATTTGGGCGTACTTCGTATCTCAAGGTAATCTGACTTGGCACCCCAGACTGATTAATCCAGTTTTCGTGCCAAATCCAAGTATTGTCTCGTGACATAAAAAACTCTCTCTGATGGCCAGCAGGAATCGGCCCGAATAAGGTTCTTCCGAGCTCAGACTCTGCATTTACCAGGTCATCATAAGAGAATTTATTAGTATAGTCTTTCCGAATAAATAGAGAATTATTTCGGGTATTAAAAGGTTTATTTAGCAGTTTCTTAAGCGACATTTTTCAATCTCCTCTGAAATAGCATTTAATTCTTCGTAAACCTTCAGACTATCGCTGTTTGCAGCTTCAAAATTGTAAGCCTCCATCCTGACGAAGGAGGGTATCTGAAAGTTATTTTTTACATCCTCGACCTTCATGCCCTAATTATATCACGAAATAGATAAAAAGTCAATATGTCTAGAGGAAATTAAAAAGATTTTCACAATTTTGAGTGGTAATCTCGGCTATTTCCCCTAGAGGGGTATTTAGCCTATCTGATAGCCATTTTGCTACCTCTGTTACAAAAGCCGGCTCGTTTTTACTACCCCTGTGGGGTACAGGTGCCAAAAACGGTGCATCAGTCTCTAATAAAATCCGTTCTAGGGGTGGAACAGGGAGAGTAGAATATGTAGCCAATCCATTTACCCCTACAAAAAATTTCGTTTCGTTCAAAATCCGTTTTAGCACCTTCTTGCTATCTGTAAAAGAGTGTACTACGCCCCTGATTTTAGGAAAATTTGCCAAAATCGGGAAAAAATCGTCATATGCTTCACGTACATGAAAAGAAACCGGTAAATTATTATCAGAAGCCAGTTGCAACATCTCCTCAAAAAGCCGAATCTGCGCCTCGCGATTATACCCCTCATAATGATAATCCAACCCTACTTCCCCAATTGCGACGGGGGGTTTGAAGTCTGCTTTTTCTGAAGTATGAGACTGATTTGAATTTTCAACACGTATATTCTGAGTATTTGTGGCAGGCATTTGGAATACACTTTTCGGGGGTGTCCGGAGGTCACGACCGAGGATTAAGGGCGCGAACCCCGTAACGACGGGCGTGAGCGACCCGTCCCCCGAAAAATCGTATTCCAAATGCTTAACAGTATTTTCGGGATGTATCCCATAGGTCCAATAAACATCCTTATGCACACTAGCAAAATCGCGAGCCACTAAAGAATCCTCGTGGGATGTACCAATACAAATAATCTTTTTTATGCCCTTTTTATGCGCCCGCTTTAGCATCTCCTCTGCTTGTTCAGGGGTAAAAAACTCTTTATCGTGCAAGTGACAGTGTGTATCTATAAGATATGACATATCTACCATTATAACATAGACTACTCATTATCTTTTTTTGATAGATAGAGGGCGGCAGCTGCAGTAGCACCAACACCCGCCACTACCGAGCCGACTAGTAAAGCGCTCGTTGTATTATCGGGAACATGACGCTCTCCAGTTGTTTCACCTAGTGGTTCAGAGTAGCTAGATTCAAGACTTCCATTGCCAGAATTGCTGTCGTCGATGTTTTCAGTATCCCCAGAATTGTCATTTACCCCCAGATTGTTAGGTGCGGCAATGGTGTTTACGTCAGGTACGGGCGGGCTTGGGTCTTGCGGCTCTTCTTCGCTCGGTGGATCCGGGCAGTATATCGCTCTTAGAGTTTCCGAACCGTCGCAATAGTGTAGCCAGATGTCGGTATTTAATTGGTTAGACAAGAGATACATCTTAAATTCACCTAGCGAAATACCGTATCTAATAGCAAGATATTTACCTTCACGTACGCGGAGATCATCAAACATCTTGCGAGGCATACCAATATCTTCAAAGTCTTCAAAGGTGTAAAGATTGTTAGGATCAGAGATAATTTGTTCCCTTATGGCCGGCCATTTAATGTTTTCGTCAAATCCGTATAGATTAGATAGATATACTGCACCATCGGTTGTTATAACGTCATCTGCAATTATATTGTAATACTGGCTTGATACCACGTGGTAATATCCTACCTCTTCCTCAACTATTTCAACGTCTGTCACTGTTACGATTTCAAGTTCATCATTTATAACTTTATAAACCCTACTCCCTACACCAAAGTTCGGATTGTCTACTGATATAAATTCATTAGCATCCACATCGAATACACCATGCCAACCAGCTGTCTTTAATTCTGTCCCATCGTCAAATCTCGTTATTCTATAGGCATTGGTTACACCTCTCTTTTCAATCCAAGCTGGATATTCAGCCCCCACGCTACCAGTTTCGTAATTCCAAACTTTAAGAAGTGTATCGTAGGTAACTTCCTCAATTGGTATCTTGGTTCCATCGGCAAGTGTCACAAGGGTACCTTCAATCAAACACCAATCCCATGGACAGCTTGCGGTTATCTCGATATCGCCATCTACCGGAATAGTGATCCTAACTGAACCATTACTATAAGTATATTGACTTGAAGTTAGAGATCTGTTATTCATAGTGATAGATACAGAACTTGGTGTGCTGTAACTACTATTCGGATTGATTGTCCCGGTGTAAGTGGCACCCATTTGGATAGTCTGACCATTATTACTGAGCGAACCGTTTGTAATCCTACCAGTGATATTGAAGGTCCATCTTAATTCCGTGTCCTCGGTTCTAGAAGCGGGACCAGGTGTATATTCGGCTCTGTCTATTTCATTCTGAGTGGCAGTGTTGCCCTCGTCGTCAAACCCAACCACCACAATACCATAAAGCCCATCACCTAAGCCAGTTAGATTGTAAGAGTTTACGTCACCACTAATCCCTGTAATGGGTTGATCGCAGCTGTATGTATCATTGCTTTTTGTGCAGACGTAGATACTATAGCTTCTTATACCTACATTATCTGTGCCCTCCCAAGTCAGAGTTGCAGATCCTATCGTATCGTTGCGCGTTACCGTTACGTTACTGATAATTGGTGCTTGGTTATCTATATAGGAGGGATCCTTATCTACATGAATCCTCAAAGAGCCACAATTATTATCCATCCCATCATAAGAAATCACGATCATAGCATTTACATAATCACTACCAAATACCGCTCCATTTGATTTCTTTAAATAAAATGTGTACGTACCAGTAGACTCTGCGTTGATAGTCTGAGTGCTAAGATAACCACCATTAGAATCTGTAACCATGAAGTCAGAACCCAGCACGCCAATCGTGAAGCTCTTTGCTGTCTTATAAGTGTTTTGTACGCTAAGCTGGAATTGCGCCAAATCATTATTACCAGACAAGTCTCCAGAAGTAGAACCACTAATGCTACCCGTCAAAGAACCGGATTTATCCTCTACCGGCTCAACTTCCATTCCGCCTTCCACGCCATGCGTACCAGAAACATAGTCCGCGGTCAGTATGATATTAAAGGTCACAGTGCTATTTGCTGGAATTGTATCGCCTACAGAGATACCGCTTAATTCATAGTAAACATCACTAGTAGTAGTAGAGGATAGCCTCAAAGTAAGGTTTGCCGAAGGTGCAGTAAAGATGTAATCACTTGAAGTAGTATTAGACATAGTTACACTATATGTCGCTTGGAACGTTTCATTATTCTGTGTCACGCCACTCTTAAACGTTAAGTCAAAGTCAATATTATTATCATTGTCTACGGATGGGTGTGGTGTACCATTTACATTTACACCCGAAACATAACTCACGCCAGTAATCTTTACATCACCAGTTTCCAGATATGTGTAGCCGTCCTGAATTGTATAAGATATTCCGAGAGAGCTAATATCAATCACTACGTCCACAGCTTCAGGGATATGCGCTCGTGTAACACAAGTAATAGTTAGTACGCCAGTATTTACACCACCTCTTGGATTATCGCAAGTTTGTCCGCCGATAGTTACGCTGATACCTTGTGGCACAAAATCGGTTTTCAGTGATGTAGTAATAGTAACCGATTCATACCCAGATTTTGGCCCAGATGCTGGCGTAATCGTCGCCTCGCCACCCACTACATTACTGGCCTCTATGAGTGCATGATACTCTATATTCGTGCTATAAGTACCTGGATTTGATAGTACATTAGTGCCTAATCTCATACCATAATAAACATTGAAAGTATCCGTACCAGATACAGTACCAGTCCGGTTTCTGATTAGTGTATAATTTGGGCTGACTTTGACACCAGCATATGTGCTACTAGTAGACGGCGTCGGGGTTGTATAAGAATTGCTGTAATTATTAGACGGCAGACCAGTAGTCCCGCTCGGTATACCAAATCCCCAAGTGTTAGCCCCGAGCGTACTCGCCGTACTTGGTGTAGTATTGATAGGTGCTATAGAGGGACTAGAAGACGTTCCTCCATCCAAAATCAGAGTACCGCCAGAAGCTTCGTCGTCTGGCACACTAACGTAAATTCTGTATCCGGAAGGAGAATTCGTACTTACTGAAATAGTTCTCATGGTACTCACATATTTTTCACTCGTACCAGGCTCCAACACTTCTATACCTACGTTTTGGTTTTGTATAGACCAACTCAACGTGTAATTATTAGGGTTAATGGTAGCAAAAACCGAGCCATCGAGCTTCAATATTGTAAGCAAAAACACGGTCATTGTCACAAGTATTATTTGCTTCAAAATGACTTTAGGGTTCTCCACAACTCTACTATATATACTTTTCACCCTATTTTAAGTATAACAATTATAAGAAATAAGAACAACCTTTTTATTATGAAAATTTAGCACTTTTCCACAAGTTTTTGCAGAATGCTAAATACGATTTTCGCGCTTTCTTTTGATTGGATCGAGTTGACGTTTGCGGAGTCTTAATGATTTTGGAGTTATCTCTAGTAGCTCGTCATCAAGCAAAAAATCCAAGCATTGTTCTAGCGACAATTGCGTATAAGGAGTTAGCTGGATTGCCCCGTCAGAGGCGTGTGTCCTCATATTAGTCAATTGTTTTTCCCTACAAATATTGATATCTAAATCATCCTTTTTGTTGGATAGACCCACAATCATCCCTTGATAGACCGGCACTTGCGGCGGGATAAACAACACGCCTCTCGCCTGTGCCGCATCAAGGGCATAGGCTGTCGACACACCGGTTTCAAACGATACGAGTGCGCCATTACGCTCTGGTTTATAACGACCCTCGACCGGACGATAGCCATTTGGAATACTAGACATGATAACCGTGCCTTTGGTGGCAGTCAATAAATTATTCCTTAGCCCAATCAACGCCGCTGTCGATATCTCGTAGACAAATCTAGTAGTGCCAGAACTGGTTAGCTCCTGGATCTTTAATTCGGCCTTTCTGATGCCTAACTCTTGGCTAACTGGCCCTACAAATTCAGAATCAACCTCTATAGTGAGTTCTTCAATCGGCTCACACTTTGCGCCGTTAATTTCTCTATAAACTACTTCTGGCCGCCCTGCTTCTAGTTCATATCCTTCCCGGCGCATTGTTTCTATCAAGACTGATAAATGTAATTCCCCACGGCCAGAAACTTTATATCCCAAACCATCGGGTTTTAGCTTCAAAGCAATATTTGTTTCTAGTTCCCTTTCCAATCTTTCCGCAATTTGCCGTGAAGTCGTAAATTCGCCTTCACGCCCCTTGAGTGGTGAAGTATTTGGGCCAATATAAATAGAAAGTGTCGGCGCCTCTAGCTCGATAGTTGGCAAAGCTTCTGGGTTGTCCCCAGTAGCAATCGTATCACCGATATTTGCTTCAGAAACTCCAGTTAATGCCACAATATCACCAGCAATTGCTTCTTGCACCTCTTCCTTACCGAGGCCTTTATAAATAAACAAATTATCAATCTTAGCTCGCTTCACAACGGGTGACGCCACTTGGGGGCCCCCCATTGAGCTTGACGAAAATGGGGGAAAGGTGGCGGCAGGACCCGTTGACGAATGTCTAAGAATGCTGACACTTTGCCCTTTTTTAAGTTTTCCACGGAAGATTTTGCCAATACAGTACTTGCCAAGATAATTATCGCTAGCTAGGGCTGCCACGAGTAATTGTGCTGATTCTGCATCAGTATCCACACTTGGTGCCGGGATGTCGTTAATAATCGCCTCGAAAATCACATGCAAATCATCGTCAAGATTAATTGTTTTTCCAGCTTTTCCCTCTCGCGCAATCGCATAATACACTGGATAAAACAGTTGCGATTCATCTGTAACTAATTCCAAGAACAGTGACTCCACCTCACTCAAAACTTCAGGGATGCGAGCCGCTGGTTTATCAATCTTATTTATAATAACCACGGGTTTTAAATTTAGTTCCAATGCTTTTTTTAGGACAAATTTGGTCTGAGGCATCGGACCTTCCTGTGCATCAACAATCAAAAGTACACCATCTGCCATGTTCAAGGTTCGTTCTACTTCGCCGGAAAAGTCTGCGTGTCCTGGCGTATCAATAATATTAATTTTATAGCCATCATAATACACGCAGGTCTGTTTAGCTGTAATGGTGATTCCTCTCTCATGTTCCTGGTCCATTGAATCCATAATGAGGGTTTGGCTCATCTCAGCTTGGTTATCACGAAAAGTATGCGACTGCTTCAAGAGTCCATCTACCAAAGTAGTTTTACCATGATCAACGTGAGCAATAATTGCCACATTCCGAATTCTGTCTTTGTTTAAAGTCATAAAAACTATTTTAGCATATTTTTATATAAAAATCCAGAGGTTATGTTTGACAAAAACAGAAATTATTATAAGAAAAAACAGCCGATTTTTATATTAAATCGGCTGTCTATGGGCTAAAAATTATTTTTTAGCATCACGTCGCTTTAAGACAAACGCCCCGACACCAAGTACTACCAATAAAACACCCGCTACGCCAACACTAGCACCTTCGCTCAAAGCCGTAAACAAACCAGTATCAGGTGTACTCATTGCCGATTCGTCTTCTGGCTCCGCATCCACAGTGCGAGAGGCTATCGCATAGTTAGAGAAGCTCGCAGTCGTAAACGTAATCGTATTTGTTTCTGCATCATACACTGTAGGAATTATCTCATAGGTTCCATCATGTTTTTGGTGCACAATTACAATCTCGTTTCCATCTACACCTTCCTCTAACTGCAAGGTGATAGTTGCTGGCTCATTCAAATCTTTCACCTGTTCGGTCCATGAATCTTCGTCAGAGCCAATACACACCTCTGCACCCTTGCAAGTTACGTTAAAGAGTGAAATATTTAGATAATTTTTGATTTCATAACCTTCTGCCGCACCTTCAAACCCAGCAATATCCTCATCGGTCAAATCAACGTCCTTCACATCCAATCTTGCGGAACCATGGCTGAGTGTGGTCTGACCTTCGCCAAGATCGATTGAGCCATCCGTAACCAAATCCGTCTCTGCATTTACGAAGTCACCCGCCTCAACCACATCAGCTACGAAATATGCCGCACCTTCTGATACTGTAAAAGTGAATTCGCCAATTCCATCATCGCTTACTTCCAGCTCTGCCATGTTTACGTTCACCACCTGATATCCATAATCTGGGATTACTCGCATAGTCACACGCGCCCCAGCTGGCACTACAAGCGAACCATCTACCATACCATCGCTGTGTGATTCAAATTCAAGATAAGAAATGCTGCAATTCTCATCCATATCCAAGCTACAGCCCATTCCGCCCGCATCAGGCAGCATATTGCCGTCCTTGTCAGATTCCCATTGTGAACATAGCATTGTATTTTTATCGCAAGAATAGGTCGTATAACCATCAATTTCGTTACCTAGCGTATATTGAACTGCAATTAAATCAAGTGTAGAATGTCCCACATAGTCACGGCCCGGGATTGGATTACCTTCTTCATCATATCTAATTTCGCAAACATCAGTGCCAGTCTCATCGTCCCAGTGGCAGTCCCTCTCATATTGCTGCTCTGGGTCAGCCGTCCACAAGAAGTTACCAATCCAAGGATGCTCATTTCTACCGAGTTTTATCACGACATCATAAAAATTATCATTTGCTTTTGGCACTTCAATCTCAAAGGACACTATCTGGCCACCATAATGGTTTAGATAGGAAACCTGATCGTCATAATCCATTTCGATATTATAATTCACATTGTTAACCACAATAGAATCCACATATCGCATATGCCACAAAGATGCAAATCCTAGCGTCACGGTATCACGACCATCATCGTTGTACATATATGATGCTTCACTGTAGCCGGTCCCATCTACTTGATCCTCTGGCGCCATTTGGTAAAAGTGTCCACCATTTATTGCGTAAGCTCCTTCGTAATAAGTATCTGCGTAATATACCGTCCGCTCTTCAATCAAATTACCATCTTCATCGTAGACGCTATCATCAAATGAACCTTCACCACCTCGCAATCTAACAATTGCCTCGGTGTCACCTTCCGGTTCTGGCCCAGGACCAGGCTCACCGCCACCATCTTCTGAATAAGGCATCAAAGAGAGAAAATCGTGCTCTACCATGTTTGTATAATTCATTGTGTAGGTAAACTTTGTTGTATCGTCGGCAAGATGCTCAGGCGTGCCAGCCAAGCGAACTTCAAAATTCTCGGATTTGTCACCTCCAGTTCGGATGCTTGTAGTCTGTTTTACGTCTGCATCAGGGATAATCAACGTGGCCGTCAGGAAGTACTTCCCATTACCAGTTAAATATTCATCCTCGGCAGACTGCCATTCGTTGGCGTTAACTGTAACTTCGGACATCCAACCATCTGGATCATCTATATCAACACGGAGCCCATATTCGCCTTCACCATGTTGTGCTGCACGAGCCATTAGAATCGGCCCTAAATTTGCCCCCACTAACACGGCTATAATGCCAAAAATTGTCATTTTCCCGACCATAGTCCGAGAAAACTTTTTTAGTTTGTGTAGTTTACCTTGCATAAGTGTTTCCTGATTATTATGAATCCATTATAACATAACCATTAAAAATTTAAACATAAAAATTTCAAATTTTTACCCATGTAACTAGATTAAAAACTTGCATTTTTAATCAAAGTATGATATAATAGAAATATATGGCTAATCGAAATAAACACCTAAACCCAAATCAGATATACGAACCAAAATGCTGTTGGGTTGGCGATACGCAGAAAATTATCTATGATACACCTGAAGAAGCTGAGCTTGCAGCCAAAGTTGCCGAATATGACCATCATGTTAATAATCTAACAGTTTATAAGTGTGAATACGGCAACCATTGGCATCTCAGCTCTAAATAGCAATCCCAGTATTTGGGGCTTTGGGGATAATATATTCTATTTTGGATGTATTCATTGTTGGTTCATTCAGTATCATTTCTGCCCCTTCGCCACGCATTCCCTTACCAATAGGTACCAAGAGTACTTTATTTTCTACCGCTCTATCTAATTCGCCAATCACAAAAGACCCGAACCTAAGCTGCGAAGCATCATCAGCGGTCTCTGTTTCTACTATTCCCAAGACAGCATCATTTGGTATTACAAATACATATTCGCCAGAAGTATTAAAACTAATCGTCGTCTCTGAGTCTCCGTTCTGTACTACATCAGTAATCGTTAAGTACGGCTGTTCTATGGCAGCGTCCTCTTCCACTCTAGGTAGCGAGTCATACCGCTCCATAATATAATCAGTCAATAGGCTCAATTCATCAAAATTCGTGACCACTTTTCCGTCAGTCGCAGATGCCAGGGCCTCATAATAGTCACCATACTTAGAGTTCGTTACGATATAGAAATTAACGGGATCAATTTTTTTGCTAAGAGCTACCACCTCGTCAAAACTCATCCCATCCCTGTCTGGCGACAAGAAATCAGCATCAGTTAGCACTACCAAAGATTTTGTTGAACCATAATTCCACTCCAAATCTTTCATAACATGAAAAGATGTCGACAACAGCGATTCTGCTCTGTCGCCCCCTCCGTCGGTATGTATCCCTTCAAGTTCTTCCCTAAAAACATCCAACGTGCAACTACCAAAATCGCAATGTTTTACAGGATTATATGGATCGTCTAAATCCCTATAGTCATATAGCGCTATCCTACCGCCAGATTCGATAGTCTCATTCGCTAGTCTTAGAGCCTCTGCCTTATATTTATCAATCATACTGGACATTGAGCCAGTTGAATCTATTAATATGGCCGTATCATGTGGTGAAGAAATCTGATTCTCAATACCAAAAGTTTTACAAATCTTATCTACAATTACTCTAGACGCATCTTCGTATAAATTATCAGCAATGTATGTTATATGGTCATTAATACCACGTATATCTAAATGCTTCGAGCTACAGAAAATATCTCTTTTATTGCACCAGGTGCCAACTTTTCCAGTCAAGTTTAATGGCTCATACGGTATGTATGCACCGAGTAATCCTTTGTAAGCCTGACAATCTGGCACATACATACGGTAGTCTGACAAATTTTCACCTCTACAGGCAGCGGGCATAATACCCTTTCCCTCTGGCAAATACAGCTTCGGATCACCAAAAGTCGCCGCATAAATCAAGCGCTCGGAATTCAAACTGCCAAGCGCTCCTGATACCACCATGGCTCCCTGCGAATAACCACCCACGACGTATTTTGTATTTGGGCAACTAGCACCGTTTACTAGTTTGTCAAGATTTTTCACACCAGACTTCACGCTTTCGCCAAATTCATAGGCTTCTCCCGCACCGAAATACGCCCCAGTTATTACGCCAATATCTCCAATTCCAATTGCTGGATAGTCTAAATCAATGAATTCGTAACTCAGTCCAAGATTTTTAATTTTTTCCTCAATCGGTTCTTTATATGCCAGATAATTATCGTCCACCCATCTCACTCCGCCAGAGCCTCTAGCAAAAACGATTCTTACATCAGGACAGTCAACCGCTTGCACGACCTGTCGTGTTACCAAGCCAGACATCAGCAACCCTACACTTACCACCAAATACCGAATTTTTATTTTTTGTCTACGCCCACCATGATTTTTGATTGGGATTTTACCTCGCATTTTGCTCCTTATTTTAATATGGCGAGATTATAATCACAGCCTAACCAAAACTTCAACCCCCCACCCGCCAAAAAGAAAGCATAAATGTTTTTACCTCTGCAAAAATCGTCATCTCGCTCCTGCTAAATTTAACCAAAAGCGTGAAAATTTCTCCATTGAGAAAAATCAGAACTAAGTTTATAATGATATTATGGACAAACAACGTGAATGGGATGAATATTTTATGAGTATCGCCGAAGCAGTCTCGGCAAAGTCAAAAGATCCCTCAAGTAAAAATGGCTGTGTCATAGTAGACGAAAACAAACGCGTCATTTCACTCGGCTACAATGGTATGGTTCAGGGCGCCGACGAATCCAAAATGACTCTAAGCGAACGTCCAATGAAGTATTATTTTTCTATTCATTCCGAAATGAATGCTCTAATTTTTGCTCACCAAGATTTAACTGGTTGCACGCTCTATAATAGAGTCGCCACTTGTGACAACTGCCTCAAATACTGCCTCCAAGCCGGCATCAAGCGCTTTGTCTATAAAGAACTTCGCGTCCATTCTCATAGCGCTGACCCCAAAAAATCTATGACCAATCCCGAAACCGACGAAGCAGTTATTCGTCTGCTCGCCTCCATGCCAGACGTCGAGACATTGAACCTCACCAACGGCAAAACCTACATTGAAGACATTCTCGATTCATACGACAAAGATTCAGAAGAATACAAACGTCTAGCCGAGTGGGTTTAACAAATCACAGACGTCAGGGCCCATCCAAAATTCACCATACAATTGGCTCTAAGTCATTTTTTTGTAAAAACTCATTACATTTTGAAAAAGGCTTGCTACCAAAAAACCCTGCGTAAGCCGATAATGGCGATGGGTGCGCCGATTCCAAAATCAAATGTTTAGAACCATCAATTAGTGACTTTTTATTTCGCGCATCCCTACCCCACAATATAAATACTAAATGTGGACGGTTCTCATTCAAATATTTTATTACTTCAGTGGTAAAAATCTCCCACCCTTTTCCACTATGCGATTTTGGTTTATGTGCTTCCACCGTTAGCACTGTATTTAATAATAACACCCCTTGCTTTTGCCAACTTGCCAAACTCCCTCGTGGATTAGCGTGGTGCCCAACATCAGAATCAATCTCTTTATATATATTAACTAGAGACGGTGGAATTGGCTGCGAATTCGGTACCGAAAAAGCCAACCCTTCTGCAGCGCCAGGCGTATGATACGGATCCTGTCCCAGTATCACTACTTTTACTTCCGAGAGGTTCGTCGCAAAAGCTCGGAACACTAGTTCCTTTCGTGGAAAAATGGTTTTTTTCTCGTATTCTTCGTGTAAAAATTCCGCTAACTCTTTGAAATACGGCTTTTCAAATTCCGTCTTCAAAAACGGTTTCCAACTCTCATGCATGCTATAATTATAGCATGGCAAAGTTATATTTCCGCTATGGCGCAATGGGGTGTGGCA
>CAYXTS010000003.1:0-53860 GCA_964468665.1 uncultured Candidatus Saccharibacteria bacterium | reverse complement strand
TAGTACTGGTGATGTTTGTATGCTCTTTGCCGTAGATGAATTAAAAGTATAAAAAATACTCTATTCAAGTTTGAAATTGTTGAGCTTTTGCTTGATATCCTTCTTGTGCTTTTATCTATCTGTGCTATAATTGCCCCATGGCGACCAGAAAAAGAAAAACCACTAAAAAACGCTCTACTAAGCGCCCTACTAGAGGCACCAAAAAAGAAGCCCCTGTTGAACACGAGCTTCCGGGTGGTTTTTGGCGACAAATTGTAGCTGTTCTCATGATTGCGCTTGCCCTCTTTTTCGTAATTACTTGGTTTGGTCAGGGTGGCACCATTCTCAACGAAATTCACAACTTCATTGTTAAGGGGCTCGGTTTTGCTACCTATTTTATTCCAGCACTACTTGTCTATTTGGCAGTTAAAATTTTCCGCTCCGAGGACAATCGCATTGCTACTCCAGTTTATATCGCTTCTATTCTTATGATTCTATGGCTTTCTGGTATCGCTGCTATTTGGCAAAACGGCGGTATCGTTGGAGGTTGGCTTAACTCGCTAGCCACTAACGTCTTAAACCAAGGCGTCGTCATTTTTATTTACCTCATACTGATGTTCATTACTATGGCTTTTATCTTCCAAATTTCTCCAATCACGCTCTTTAAAGGCACCAAAAACCTTACCAAACACAACAAGTCCACTGCGGAGGATTCCACCAAAAAATCCAAAAAACTCGGTCAGCTTGAAATCAAAGTCAACTCTGGTCTGAGTGCTACTGATTCTCAACCAGAATCCAAATCTGGCGGCCGCCTTCTTCATAAATCCAGCATCAAGACTCCAGTCAAGCCTGAGCCAGCTAAAGAGCCTACTGCTCTCGTTGCCGTTAGCGACCCAGATTGGAAAATGCCATCAGTCGATTTACTGGAGAAAAAGCAATCTCCTGCTGACGCTGGAAATATCCAACAAAATGCCTACATAATCAAATCCACACTAGCTGAATTTGGTATAGACGTCGAGATGGAGGGTGCTAACGTTGGCCCTCGTGTCACTCAATACACTATGAAACCACCCGCCGGTGTCAACTTGAGTAAAATTCTTGCTCGTGACAAAGAGCTAGCCCTAAACCTTGCTGTCGACAAAATCCGCATCGAGGCCCCCATTCCTGGCACTCGCTCCGTTGGCGTCGAAATTCCCAATGCTCGTTCCGCTGATGTGCGTCTTCGCGGTGTTCTTGAATCACCCGATTGGAAAAAAGCCACCGACCCCCTCACTTTCGCAGTAGGAAAGGATATCTCCGGCAAAGCTGTCGTAGCGAACCTCGCCAAAATGCCTCACCTTCTCATTGCTGGTACTACCGGTTCGGGTAAGTCCGTCATGACCAATACCCTTATCAGCTCTCTATTGTATCGTAATGGTCCCTCGGATATGAAACTCATTATCGTTGACCCTAAACAAGTCGAGATGGCCCAATACCAAGATATCCCCCATCTTCTTACCCCTATCATTACTCAGACCGAAAAGGCTCTTTCCGCCATGAAGTGGGCCGTCGGTGAAATGGAGCGTCGTTACACCTTGATGGCCGAAGAAAAAGTCAAAAACATCGGCGACTACAATGCCAAAATGGCCAAAATCGACAACCCAGAAAAAGAAAACAAAATGCCCTACATCGTCATCATTATCGATGAGATGGCTGATCTTATGATGATGGCAGGGAAGGATCTCGAGATGCTCATCGTCCGCATCGCCCAGAAGGGTCGTGCCGCTGGTATCCATCTAGTTCTTGCTACTCAGCGTCCAGAGGTCAAAGTTATTACTGGTCTTATCAAAGCCAATATCCCCGGTCGTATTGCTTTCGCTGTTGGTTCCCAAATGGACTCTCGTATTATGCTAGACCAAGGTGGCGCCGAAAAGCTTCTCGGTAAAGGTGATATGCTACTTCTTACCACCGAAATGATGGGTAAGCCCCGCCGCATTCAGGGCGCCTGGGCCTCCGACGATGATATTTCCAAGGTTACCGACTTCTTACGCGGTCAACGTCCACCAGAATACAATGATGAAGTTATTTCTCAGCAAGTCGCCATCAAGGGTCTCACCTCCGAAGCTGGTAGCATGGACGGTCTTGGTCGCAAGTTTGATCCCCAAGACCCCATCGTCAGGAAAGCCGTAGAAATCTCCCTAAACAAAGGTAAATTCTCTACCGCTATGCTCCAAACTTATCTTGGCAAAGGTCATGGCTTTGTTTCTGGCCTCGCTATCTGGTTTGAAGAAATTGGTGTTATCGGCCCTCAAAACGGCAACAAGCCCCGCGACGTCCTCATTACCTCGATGGAAGAATTTGATTCTATAGCAAATCTATAGTACAATAAACATATGCACAATGAAGGTGTGTCGATAATTGGGAATTTTTTTCGCAACAAATGGGTTAGGCTAACCCTGATTTTGGATTTAATTGTTATTATTGCGATTATTACTATTGCGATCATCCAGAACAACAAATCCTCGGTCATTACTTTTAATATCACCCCAATTGATGCTGAAATAAGCATTAATGGCAAAAATGGTTACGAAAATGGAGCCTATTCTTTCGCTCCAGGTACTTACGAAATCAAAATTTCGCATGATTCACTAGAGCCTAAGACCTTCACTATAGACCTCGCTCCACATTATGTTTCTACCATCAGTACATTTCTTGCTGGCCCAGACAATAATTTTGAATTTTATGAGCTCAAAGATAACTATGAATCATATCAATTACTCGAAAAAATTGCTTCTGCCGATAATAACACTACTACAGACAACGATACCTCTGCTGAAGACTTTATTACTGAGTACCAAGAACACTATACCCTTTGGCAAAATAAGCTCCCTTTTCATTATTCTGATTATCAAGAAACCGATGAAGGCACTGAGCTTACTAAAAGTATCACAATCAAACCTGGATATGACGATGCCTGCAAAAGAACTCTTTGCATCAAAGTAATGATGGCACACACCGACGACAAAGGATTCATTGAAGAAATTCTAACCGATCAAAAATTCAATTTGGAGAGTTATGACATCATCTATGAAAACTATTAAGCCAAGTCGCAAAAAAGCAAAATATATCAAATATGCTTTCGCTTTTTCATTCAGCTTTACACTCCTATTTCTTACGCTTTTTGGGGTTTCCAGTCCTACAAAACCATACGGTCAAAAAAATTTAGCGAATTCAACTTTGCTTAGCTCTAGCAATAACGCTTTTGCTACAACAAATCTCATCGAAGATAATTTGAAAAAATTTTCAGCAAATGGTATCTGGGCCTACAAACCAAACGAATGCGAACTCGGTTCCGGCGGAACCTGCGGCAAAACCTTCAAAGAAAAATACTGGTCATCACTTTCGCAAAAATTTGACTCAGCTCATGTCGCTGCAATTCTAGGCAATATTGTTCACGAGGGCGGTGGTCCAACAAAATGGGAATATAAAGCAGTCCGAAATGGTCAATTTGTGAATGGCTGGACTTGGGAAAAGCTTTATAATGAATGCGAAAGTAGTTGCGCAATAGGTGTCGGCGCATATCAAATTACCAGTGGACTTAGTAATTATCTACACTATATCAATGAAAAAGCCCCAGACTTAATCAAATACTTTGAAGACCCCAGCTACAGCATATCTGGTGACAACCTAATTTCAAAAATTGGCGAAAGTGAATTCGAAAGGCTCATGCAAATAGAGTCAGACTACGTTTTTGATGTAATGTTAAAAAATCATCACGCATTCAAAATGGACGAATTTCTTGCCACAACTACTCCAGGTGAAGCAGCCAGATACTGGGCGCACAACTATGAAATATGTGCCGCCTGTGGATATAACGGAGGGGATTCTCAGTTAATCGCAAGAGCCTCCACCGCGACACTCATCTACGCAGAAATGAAAAATTTCACCTGCGTAAATTCCGGTTCAACCCAAATATTTAAAGGCAATACCTTTAATTTGAGTGACGGGGAATTATACGGCATGATACACATGGCCTTAGTAGAGCAAAGTAGCACGATCGAAGGGCTCAAAATGGAATTGACTCAGATGGCTAACAGAACGGACAAACGCGGTCGCACGGACATCACGACAGCCATTAGAGGGGACACATTTTATTACCATGGTACAAGGGAGGCATATAGTACAAAAAGAGGTGGAATAACGGACGAACAAATCAATGCGGCTAGGGACGTGTTGATAAATGGTAATCGCATAGCTCCGCTTCAAGTATTAGAACACGATTGTATAGGGGATATATCATGGGTCGAGATTAACGGAGAAAAACACTACGCTTCTCATCCAGGAAACTGTAGAGGAAAAGGATTGTTCGTGAGTTCTTATTATGTGCCTGGCAAAACTATTATCCATAACAAATATGGCTCCACCTATGTGTTTTACAGTTTTCCCATCAGTGGTGACTTGAAGAGCGGTGATCCATTCGGTTATTTTCCAGACGATCCACCCACCAGTAGTCCTAGTTCCACTAATGTATCGGTATCTACAAATACCGCATCCAGTAGCGAGACCACAACAGACTCCTCGTCCTCTACTAGCACACCAGGCAAATTTGTTTGGTACGGCCAATTTGTTGATCCGTGGAAAAATGAACCTTTCGGTACTAGCACTATCGGAAAATCTGGCTGTGCGCCAACCGCATTTGCTATGCTAGCCAGCATGCAGCTAAACAAAGAAATCACTCCTACCGAAGCTGCTAAAATAGCTGGCGATGGAAATATGTACGTGCCGGGTGAGGGCGCTGACCCCGCAACTACCAAATATCTAGCAGACTATTATCACCTTCAGTATGAGAAGCCAACTGTCTCTTCTGAGTCGGAAGCTGTAACAAAAATCACCGATTATCTAAAAAATGGTTGGATGGTTATAGTTAGTGGTAAAGGAAACAGGCCATTTACCACAAATGGACACTATATTGGCATTAGGGGCATCACAGAGAGCGGCAGATGGCTTATTGCTGACCCCGGCCACATGGAGGATTATTCCACGAAACAAGATTATGATCCAACTCAGATAGTATCAGCAGGATTGAATATTGGAAACATCAACGCCATCCGCTCCTCTGGCAGTGCTAGTACCACCTCTAATGCCTGTTCAAATAGCAGTGCAAATATTGGCGCCATTGAAGGTGGACTATCCGAAAAAGCAGCTCAAAAACTCGCGCTCTACTACAATGGCCCAGAAGTAAGTGCGACAAAATGGGGTCTCCCATATGGGAAGATGAACTGCGTCTCCTTCTCTAAATTTTTTATCAACAGGTTTACTAATAATAAAAATAGCTGGAGTACCGGTAACGGCAAAGACACAGCCCATAACATTGCCAAAGCAGCAGGGCTTTCTGAAGGAAATGAGCCTCAACCATTTTCCGTTTTTTCAGTTACAAAGGGAGCCACAATGTGTAGCGACGGCCATCTGTGCGGTCATACTGGTATCGTTGTTGCCGTGAATGGTAATGATATCATTACGGTAGAAGCCGCATATAAATCATCATTAGCGAAGGTCAAGCATCGTACTCGTAGCTTTTTTGTCAATACAAAATACAGTGTTACATTTACTTATCTTAATTCAATACTAAACCAATCCGAACTATATTCGGTGACAGGGGAGTAACATGGAAAACAACACGCCAATCAACCTAAACAACCTCAACTACCCGTTACTCATCTTTATTGCTATCCAGATTGTATTTTTCATTATATGTGGAATCTCTATCAAGGGTATGCTTACTAGTGAAGAAATCGATCCAGGCGATTACGCTCGCACGCCTTCAGTCTCAGTCGAAGGTCTACCATCCGATATTTCATCCCTAGACAAAGAAATAATTGAAAGTGAGATTCTAAAAATAGTCAAACAAAACACCGAAGACGTTAATCTCGCAGAAACTAAAGCCATAGTTCGCTCGGATTCTCTAAAAACACATTTTTTTGAAAACCAAAATCTAAACTACATTAGTGCCATTGTCGACCTTCCCGCAATCGAGCAATCATACCAAATCTTCCACGAATATTCAAAAGATGAAGACAACGAGTATTTATATCCCAATGATACTGTAATCGTCCTTTGCGTTACCAACCCAGACGAGATTCTCTATAGCGACTTTGACTGCAATGATATCTATGATCAACAAACCCGCAACAGTTTAGTTGGAAAATATATTGATTATCTAGAATTCGACAATTTCTATGCCTATGTTTCTCCAGATAATATAAACGAAATCACCATCCATATCATCCAGGGCGATATGAGTGACAGCACTATCAACAAATATACCAGAGAAGTAAAATCCGCCATAGAATCACTTGGCATTAAACCAGAGCTATTTAGCTATTCCATTTACTAATTAAAGCACCTTGCCCCTACCCCTTGCTATCGCTCTCAATCTATGCTATAATTACTTCAATATTAGCTCAGCAAACGAGCCAACCATCAGCCAGGGGCAGATAAGAGCAGCGTTTGCTTTAACCAGAGGAGTTTTATGAAAGATTACGAACTTTCAATCCTATTTCACCCCGATCTTGAGGTGAATCTCGACCCAGCTCTCGATAAGGTCAAAAAAATCATCGAGACCGCTGGCGGCAAAATTAACAAAGAAGAGAATGACGGCAAGAAACGCCTCGCCTATTCTATCAGCGGTCAAAGTTTTGCCATCTATTATTATTTCAATCTTGAGCTTCCTGCAGAGGCTCCAGCCAAAATTTCCTCGAGCTTAAACATCGCCGACGAAGTTTTGCGTTATCTTCTTGTCAAGGTAGACGAACATAAGGCCAAACTCGCCGCACATCGTAGCGAAAAAGCCGCTAGTGAGCCGACAGACGAAGAAAACAACGAAGTAACCGCAGAAAAAGGAGAATAAAATGCGCGGATTTTCTAAAGCAATCATTACTGGCAACCTAACTCGTGACCCAGAGCTACGTACCACTCCAAACGGTGCTAGTGTCTGTAGTTTTTCTGTAGCGGTCAACCGTGTTTATCGCGATTCAAACGGCGAGCAGAAGGAAGCCGTATCATTTATCGACTGCTCTGCATGGGGTAAACTTGGTGAAATGATTCATCAATATGCCAAAAAGGGCTCCGGCGTACTCGTTTCCGGTCGCCTCGACCAGCGTAGCTGGGAAGACAAAACAAGTGGCCAAAAGCGTTCCCGCGTCGAAATCGTTGCCGAGGATTTCAACTTCACCGGCAGCGCTCGCGACAACGGTAGTTCTAACAATTTTGACACGTCAAGCTCTTCCGATTCCGAAGCCCCAGTTTCTGACATTCCTGACGACATCCCAGAAGGTGAAATTGATTTAAGTGATGTCCCATTTTAACAAATTAAAGCGAAGGAGATTATATGAAAAAGATTAAAAGTGACCCTAATCTATACTTCGATTATCGCGACGTAAAAACCCTTCAGCGATATATCGATTCCTACGGCCGTATTGAGCCAATCGCCAAAACCGGGCTTTCTGCCAAGCAACAACGCCAACTCGCCGTTGCTATTAAGCGTGCTCGCCATTTGGCACTTCTACCATTTGTTTCTAACAATTAAGGAGGTAAGATGTACGGACCAACAGATCTAAAGAAAAACACACTTATCACTTTGGACGGCCAGCCGTACAAAGTAGTAGAGTACTCCCAAAAAGTCATGGGCCGCGGAGGTTCCATCGTGAACGTTAAAGTTAAAAACCTAATCACCGGAGCACTCTTACCTAAAACCTTCAAGGGCCAAGAAAAAATCGAGCCCGCTGAGGTTACTACTCGCAAGGTTCAATACCTTTATAAAGACGACGAAAAATTTTATTTTATGGACCCAGAGAGTTTCGAACAATACGAACTCTTAGCAGACATGGTTGGCGACTCTAAAGATTTCATGAGAGATGGTGACGAAATGGAAATCCAATTCTACAATGGTACTCCTATCAATTTACAACTCCCTAAGAATCTCTGGCTTACTGTCACCTACACTGAGAATGCCGTCAAAGGCGACACCACTAGCTCTGTTATGAAGGACGCAACCTTGGAAACCGGCGTAGTCATCAAGGTTCCTGCATTCATTAAAGAAGGTGACGTCGTCTCCGTGGACACCGACACCTATGCCTATCGTGAGCGAAAGAAGTAGTATGACATGGACGGGTGACGGACCTGGAGGGGGTCCCCCGCTGAGCGTAAGCGAAGTGGGGGAGGAGAAGGTCCGGCAGGACTCATCCAGAGCTAAGACTTTCGGGAAGAGGAAAGTGGCGGCAGGACCTGTCCGAGGCTACGTTAAATTGTCCGACGCAACAAAGGCATTTGGTTTTGATTTCCGCGGTAAGACAGTTCTAGATATTGGTTCTTCAACCGGTGGCTTTACTCAGTATGCTCTCAATCACGGCGCCAAAAGAGTCATCGCCATCGAAAAGGGCACCAACCAAATGGAACATCCTCTCCGTGATGACCCACGTATTGAGCTTCACGAAAAAACGGATATTTTTGATGTAAAAACACAAGCTACTCATCGTCGTACGTCCCGAAGCTCAGTAGCCCAAAACCCCACCCCGAAAAGCAAAGTCATTTGTACTCCTGATGTCATCCTGGCCGACGTATCATTCTTAAGCTTGACAAAAATCCTGAAGTATGCTAAAATACACATATCTCGTAGCGATACGGATTTCTTAGTAATGTTAAAACCTCAGTTCGAGGCCATCCCAGCTCAACTTCACGATGGTGTCGTCAAAAACGAAACCATTCGTCGTGGAATTATCAAAAATTTTGAACAATGGCTCAAACAAAACGGATTTATCATTGTTAAAAAACGTGACAACGATTTAAAAGGAAAGACCGGAAACAAAGAAAGATTTTATTGGCTTAGGCCAAGTATTTCAACGGCCAAGCATTAAGGGAAGTGTTGCATAATTCATTAAGTCGAGGGGCATAAAGGCAATTGCTACCGAAGGGGCGAAGTAGCATGATATAATCGAAGATTATCACGCCACGAAGCTCCCGAGACTGATGAATTATGTAACAACGTCGTATTAAGTATTTCAGCTTGACTTCACCCATTAAAGAGCTTATAATCATAAGCATGAACTTATTGCATGGCGTGGGCGATTTCTTCTCCCTAGATATTGGGACTAATTCGATGCGAATCGTGCAACTTTCTGGTGGCAATCAGCGTGGCTGGACTCTCCAAAAATACGCCTATGTTCCAATTGACCAGAAACTAACTCAAGATTCTTCAGACCTAGGCAAAAAGCGTCTTGGCGAAGCGATTTTGGGTGCAGTTAATCAAGCCGGCATCAAAACTAAAAACATCGCCATTGGTTTACCTGCCTCCAAGACCTTTACCTCCATCGTAGAAACTGAAACCCTGCCAGAAAAAGAACTAGCCAAAGCTTTCAAATACGAAATGGATAAATACGTCCCCATGGCGCTCAGCGATGCTAAAGCAGACTATGTTATTATTGGGCCCAGCCCCAACGACCCAGCCAAAACCGAAGTCCTAATTTCTTCTGTCGCCAAAGATTATGCTGAATCCACTATGGAGATGATAGAAAGAACTGGGTTAAACATCGTTGCTATGGAACCAGAGCCACTCGCTATGGCCAGATCTCTTGCTGTCCCAGGTGCTATTGATGCCACTATGATTGTTGACTACGGTGAAAAGTCCACCGACCTTGTCATAGTCTACAAAGGGCAACCCCGACTCGTACGTTCCATACCTGGTGGTTTTAGTGTTTTAATCAAAGCTGTAGCCAACGGCCTCAATGTGCGAGAAGATCAATCCAGGCAATTCATCTTAAAATTCGGTCTTGATGAAAATCAAGTCGAAGGTCAAGTTTTCAAAATCCTCAACTCCCACCTAGACAACTTCGCCTCCGAGCTAGCCAAGTCTGTCCGATTCTTCCAAACCAAATATCTAGGCGGCAAAGTAGGCGGCATTGTTTTATCTGATTATGCTAGCACCATTCCATTATTCGCAGAATATATCGAAGCAAAGACCAATGTTTCCACCATGAAAGGTAATCCTTGGCAGCTTGTCCGTACCACCTCCGAACAACAACGTGCTCTCATGAATGTTGCCTGCGAATTTGCTGTCGCAATTGGATTATCGGAAAGGAGCAATGACTAATGGCACGCGAAATCAATCTTGTTCCCGATATCAAAGACGAAATGATTAGAACCCTCAAGCTTCGCAATTTGATTTTCTTCCTTTGCATTGTGGTAGCATCGGCTAGTATAGGCATTACGCTCATTTTTGGATTGATTGCTGGTGGCCAGAGAATTGCCATTGATAGCAAAGACGCCACCATCAAAAAGCTCTCCAACAAATTAAACTCTTACGACGACCTTGATGATTTTATTACCATCAAAGATCAACTTTCCAATATTTCAACTTTAACTGGCGACAAAAAAGTCTTGTCTCGCACCTTTAATATCCTCTCAGCCCTTCTCCCCACCGGCGCAGACACCATTACAATTTCCGAGCTCAATGTTAATCTCTCCGAAGAAGTTCCCACTTTTTCCTTTGATGCCCAAGCTGATGCTGGTAAAGAGCCATTCATTGATTACAACGTTCTGGATTCCTTCAAAAAAAGTATGCAATATATGCGCTATGATTATGGTCATTATGTTGATAAAAATGGCGACACTATTCCGGCCTATTGTATTATCGAATCTGGCTCTGATGGTGCCTTCTTCGTAGACTCAGAAAAGGGTATGTATGCCTACTGGACTATCAATGGTGATGGCTGTGACCCATCTGTAGAGTCTACAGGGGACGACAATGAAGAAACATCCACGGCGACCAATTCAACTGCCAAAACAACCAATAATTACACCACTGAAAGCTACGAGGGAAACCAAGTTGTCCGTATCTGGCGTACACCTCAATACCAAGAATGGTATCGAGAGAACGAAACAGAGAATAAGCCATACATGGATTTAGACGGCAACATTTCCAATGTGCAACACTTTGAGAGTGAATGTATTTCCTATAGCGGTAAACTTGAACAGGGTAGTACTACTCCTAAATGGACCGAAACCAACGACTCTTGCTTACTTGTTCCAGACGGAAACGACGGAATTACAATTTCAGATTCTTCCAATGGTCGCAATTCCTCCGATGAGTTAGTTTTAAGATTTTCCTCTACTATTCGTCTTGCTCCCGAGGTCTATGATTTCAATAATACCCATATGCTCGCTATTGCACCATCTGGCCGCCGCAACGTCACCGACTCTTATATTCAACTTCAGGCTATGTTTAGTGAACGAGCTAGAGATTGCGCAGAGGGCGACACTGCCTGCAATACTAACACAAATGGAGGTGAAGAATAATGGCCAAAGAAGTAGCAATAGGCAAACGCGCAAAAATCTCCGAAGCCCAACAGTATATGTTGCTCTCTGTTCTTGGCGCTGCAATTTTTCTGGGCGTAGCTATTTCTCTAATATCACATTTTATTCAGCAGATTTCATTTAATGCCAAGGTCATCATCGCAGAAGATCAAGCCATTACAGCATATTCCGATGTCATTAAATCCACGGGAATTTGCCTGAGTCCGAAAGGCAGCGTCTACACAGACCAAGAATTATCCAAATGCGATCCTGATAGTATCGAAGTATCCGAGATTCCAGGCACTCTGCGCTCTAATATTTTAGTTAATCTCGCCGCCAACAAGGCGCTCAATTCAGTTCCCAAAGAAGATGATTCGAGTTGTATCAACCCAACAACGGGCAAAAACTTTACATACAAAGAACTTGAAAACCAATACAATACCGCCGACGGCACCAATGAGCTAATCGCCGCTAGCCAACTAATCAAAAACTGTTCTGCACTTCGTGTCATCCCAGATGCTCTCCCAGCTTTTAAAAATGAAGAAGCCCTCCTTGCTAGTTTAAACAAGCTTTTCCTAGCTTCAAACTGGGAACCAGAATCTCTCAGCCCTAGTGGCACCACTTCTGCTTCGTCTCTTAGCAATGGTCTCAATGCGATTTCTGTCAATGTGTCTGTTGAAGCAGATTCTGCCACCACTACCAATGTTCTAAACAACATTGAACACTCTATTCGTGACTTCAATATTGAACGTGCTACTATCGAATGGGGTGGCAACGATTCCTTAATCCTAAAAGCCGCCGCCACGGCCTATTACATGAATGAATCCACCATCCAGGAAACTAAAAAAACCATAACACCGGAGGGGAATTAAATCATGAAAACCGATCTCGCAACTTCAGTTATCGCTGCAATAATAGGAGTAGTAGCAGCCTATTTTATCACTAATCTCTTCATTGGCAAAATAGAAAGCTATTCCTACACTACTATAGATACATCTGTGAATTCAGAATTGGTTTATCCAGGCACTACTATGGATACATCTGTGAATTATTCAGAATTGGTTGAGCCAGATGTAGAAGTATTCAACTATAAAGCTCTTAATCCTACAGTAGAAGTCTATGTTGGCGAATGCGAAGAATCTGATGCGTATGGCGGTTGTATAGATGCGGAAACCCAGGAGAATCCATAATGGCCCTTCTTACCAAAGAGGCCGAAGATAAAATCATTAACCTCCTTGTAGGCGAGGGTTTAGCTGACGGCAATCTGGTCTATTCTATCAAGCAAGAAGCCGAGATGAACAATAAGCCAGTTCTAGCCGAGCTAATCAGTCGCGGAATTATTAGCAATGACATGGTGGCTCGTGCTACGTCAGTCATTATCGGCGTTCCTTATGTAGAGCTAAAAAACATCACCATAGACCAAGACATCCTCGCTAAAATTCCAGGTGATGCCTCCTCTCGTGTTCTTGTTGTTCCATTAGGTGAGAAGGATGGGATGCTAAACGTCGCTATGGTTGACGTTACCAACGTGCAAGTCACAGACTACATTTCCAATCTCATCAATCAACCTATTCGCGTTTGGATGTCATCAGAACGTGGCATCAGGGAAATGCTAGATAAATACCACGGCGACTTTTCTGGTGTCAAGGAAGCCGTTCGTGAAACTGGTGAAGAAGCAGCCGAAGAAGCAGAGTCGGATGTCAAAACTATCGTTCAAGATTCTCCTATTTCCAAAGCTCTTACCACGATTTTGAGTTATGCTGCCAAAACCAAAGCCTCCGACATCCATATCGAACCACTAGAGAACTCTCTCATTATCCGTTGTCGCGTCGATGGTGTTCTTCGCAAAATCATGGAGCTCCCCAAAGCCGTCGCCCCTGCCCTCGTTTCTCGTGTCAAAATTCTCGCCAATCTCAAAATTGACGAACACCGCATCCCTCAGGATGGTCAATTTACGGTACTAGTAGATGACAAAGAAATCGATCTTCGTATCGCCATTTCTCCAGTTACTTGGGGCGAACAGGTCGTCATCCGTCTCTTAGACAAAAAAGGCATGTCGATGGAGGTAGAAAAAATGGGCATGTCTGGCCGAGCTCTTCGTTGCGTCCTAAATGGCATTCAAAAACCAAATGGTATGATTCTAACCTCCGGCCCAACCGGTTCTGGTAAATCCACCACCTTATATGCCCTAATCCAACAAATCAAATCAGAACAAATTAACGTCGTTACTCTAGAAGATCCAGTTGAATACAAAATGGACGGTATTAATCAAATTCAGGTTAATGTCGACGCAGGTCTTACTTTTGCTAGTGGTCTTCGTTCGATTTTACGTCAGGATCCAGACGTGGTCATGGTGGGCGAGATTCGTGATTCCGAAACCGCCGGCCTTGCCGTCCAGGCCGCCCTTACTGGCCATCTTGTTTTTAGTACTCTCCACACTAATTCGGCCGCCGGCATTTTACCTCGTCTTCTAGATATGGGTATCGAACCGTTTCTACTTGCCTCTACTCTTAATGTAGTTATCGGTCAGCGTCTTGTTCGTCGTATCACCGAAAAACGTGAAATATATAAATCCTCCGACGTGGAAACCAAAGGCATCAATTCAATCGTCGGCGACCTTTTGCCAAAAGACAAATCAGAAGTCGCCGCTGTCAGCGAAGATTTAGGTTATCCAGGTCTGCCAGTCAGAACCGACGAACACTACATGCTCGCTCATGGCATAGATTCCAAAGAGACCCCAGGGGGCTATTCTGGTCGTACTGGCCTCTACGAAACTATCGAAGTTGACGAAGATATTCAAAAGATGATAATTTCTCATTCTACCGCCAATGAAATCATGCGCCTCGCCAAGAGCAAAGGCACTCTCACTATGCGACAAGACGGTATTCTCAAAGTCCTTTCCGGCATCACTAGTATCGAAGAAGTTAATCGCGTAGCGAGTGATTTATCATAATGCTTATGGTATAATAATAATATGGAAAATGTTGGGCAATCAAACACACCAAGAATAGAAGTTTTACTCGAAGAATGCATCAAAAGAAATGCATCAGACCTCCATATTCAATATGGGTTACCTCCGATTTTACGCGTTGATGGTGTTTTGACTCCTGTCGCAGGTTTCAATGGCTTAAAGGAAGAAGAAGTAAAGAATCTTGTTTTTGCCACTCTCGACGAAGAACAACAAAAAATCCTCTTAAAAGACAAGGAATTTGATTATTCATTTGCCTTTGGCGACATCGCTAGATTCAGGGTAAATGCCTTCCACGAGCGTGGTAAGCTAGCCGCTGCCTTCCGTCTTATCCCCAATCAAATTCGCAACATCAATGAACTAGGTATGCCAGCCATTGTTGAGACCTTTGCTGATTTCCCACGTGGCCTAGTTCTTGTTACCGGCCCTACCGGCTCCGGTAAATCCACTACTCTCGCCGCCCTTGTCGACAAAATCAACCGCGAGAAGTCCACCCATATTATTACTATCGAAGACCCAATCGAATTCACCCACAAATCCCAACGTTCCGTCATCGCTCAGCGTGAGGTTCATTACGACACATTCAGTTTCGCTGCCGCACTTCGCTCTGTTCTTCGTGAAGACCCAGACGTAGTATTAATTGGCGAGATGCGAGATTTAGAAACAATTCAAGCAGCTATTACTATTGCCGAAACCGGCCATCTTGTCTTTGCTACACTCCACACTAACTCCGCTGCCCAATCTATTGACCGTATGGTGGATGTTTTCCCATCACATCAACAACCCCAAGTTCGCACTCAGCTTTCTAATATGTTGATGGCTATCTGTGCCCAACGTCTCGTTCCAGCCATTGGCGGTGGTCGTGTAGTTGCAGCAGAGATAATGGTGGCTAATTCCGCCATCCGTGCCCTCATCCGTGACGGCAAGACTCATCAGTTAGATACTGCTATCCAAACCGGTGCCGACCAGGGCATGCAGACCATGGACCGCACTCTGGCCAAGCTCGTCCAAACTGGCGTCATTACCTACGATGCTGCACGCGAATATGCTGTAGACATAAACGAGTTGAACAGACTAGTGAAGGGCTAAGATGAAGCGCTACAATTACAAGGCAAAAGAAAAAGACTCCGGCAAAGTCGTCAAAGGCACTATCCAGGCCGAAAACGAGCAAATCGCCGGCCGCCTTCTTATTGAACAAGGCTATATCCCAGATCTAGTTTCCGAAGAAAAACCCGGGCTATTAGGCAAACAAACCCCTATTACAAACAAAGACCGAATTACTTTTACTAGACAACTAGCTACTTTGATTGGCGCTGGCATTCCATTGGCTAGTAGCCTTCGTACTGTCGCCGAGCAAACTCAAGGAAAGGGAATGAAGGCAGTCGTAGAAGAAATTCTCACTAGCGTGGAATCCGGCAAAACCCTCCACGATGCTTTCGCTCAGCACCCCAATATTTTTAACGGTGTGTATCTTGCTCTTATCCAGGCCGGCGAAACCTCTGGTACTTTGGACATCGCCTTAAAACGTCTCGCCGACCAAGAAGAAAAAGATGCTGCCATGATGTCCAAAATCCGCGGCGCACTTGTCTATCCAGGCATCATTCTCGTTGTAATTATCGGCGTGCTTGCTTTTATGATGGTTATGGTTGTGCCACAGGTCAAGAACCTCTATGAGGACATGAATCAGCAACTCCCAGGACTCACCCAGTTTCTAGTTGGAATTTCTGATTTCTTCGCTAACTTCTGGTGGTTAATTTTAATGATAGTGGTGGGTGTTGTTGCTGGTCTTTATTATGCAGTCAAAAACACCAAGCAAGGCCGCAAAGCCATGGATACCTTCAAAATTTCTGTCCCTATTTTTGGTAGTCTTTATCGCAAACTTTATGTTTCTCGTTTTGCCCGTACTTGCGAGATGATGCTTGCCACTGGCGTGCCCATGCTAGATTCAGTTAAGATTTCTATTGACGCCGTCAACAATACAGTAGTAGAAGAAGAATACAGCAAGGCTCTAGAAATCATCAAAGGCGGCAAACCGCTTTCGGAATCATTACGCGAAAGGGAATACATGCTCCCGCTCGTTCCGCAGATGGCATCAATCGGTGAAGAATCCGGCAAAATCGACGAGATGCTCGGCAAAGCCGCTCAGGTCTACGAGAACGAACTAGACGAACAAATCAACAATATCTCTACCATGATTGAGCCTATTCTCATGGTCATCATGGCCGCCCTCATCGGCGTCGTCATCGGCGGCACCCTCCTCCCAATCTACTCGCTGGTGAACAGCGTTTCGGTGTAAAACCATGCTATCATAGTCCACCCAACGTCTTTATACGTAATTGATGCTTTTTAGTTGAGTTGGTTTCAAGCCTCAAATATTAACAAGTTCACAAAAATTCGCCCCACAGGGCGAATTTTTAACAAAAACTATAGATAGTTTGCTAATTGCTACTTTGGCAATAACTTCCAGTTTCCAGATAGCCATAGACGGCATAAGATTTACTCCTAGTCACCTCGCTAGGAATAGCGCCACTGTCTCCTTCTCCTGAGCAATCCGCATTTGTGTATAAATATATTTCACCTTCACCTGGTACTGTTACGGTGTCGGTACCCATTTCGGAGATATCCCTAACTATGATGCTGTATTCTCTTCCTTCTGGATCTTCTCCTGTCGAATTGACGTATGTTTCTGGAGTAAGCGTAGCACCAGCTGAAGGTAGCTTACCATTATTATTTGTCATATAACTCGCAATGGCAGCCGAAAAATCAGCATAATCTTGTCGCCTCTGAGTATCTCTCTGTGAACGTCTCAATGCCGGTAGCGCCACAAACACCATCAAGAAAATAAGACCAGCAATCGCCAGTACCAATACTACCTCAATAATGGTAAACCCTTCTTTAGATTTTTTATTCTCTTTTGCCATACAAATCCTTTCTTAGTATTTAGCCTATGTCACACAACGACGATTGGGCGACATAATCTTTATTTCAGAATAGCAAACAATTTCCAAAAAAGCAATACCTTTTTAGAGAAACACCATTGTGTATCGTAATCAAACGCAGTTAATTAATTACGTATTCGCACAATACACTCCCGACCCTTCGAGCTTATACATCACCGCTATCTTTCTGGGGTTGGAGGATTTTTTAGCTTTGGCACCATCACACGTTGCCTGTTTGGCAACAATCAAAACATATTTATTTGCATCATCCTCCGGCAATTCATTCGTAGTATTATCGTCATATTCCACCACTTTTAATCCATATCCCTCCCCAGACGGATCCATGAAGGAATTATTTAGGTAACTATAATAAAGATTCTCCCAAGAAGATGCACCGGGTTTTTCAACATCTTTGTTCACCAGCTCTTCCGCCCGATCGGAAGTTATGTTTCCGCCTTCACTCGGCAACGCCCCCCTATTATTATTCTGGAATTTTTTGAGCGCGTCCAGAAACACCGCAATATCATCTCGCCTCTCAGCATCACGCTGATTCCTCTGTAGCGTCGGCAACGCCACAAATATCATCAAAAATATCAACCCCGCAATCGCCAGCACTAACGCCACTTCCACTATCGTAAATCCATTTTTCTTCATGTCAGTCATTCTCCTTATGTCTAAATTATAATTTATTTCCCCAAAAACGTCCACCATGTTACAATAAAACCATGCAGACCATCTTTCTCATCGTAATGTTTATTCTTGGCGCCTGCATGGGTTCTTTTTTGTGTTGCCAAGCCCGCCGCTTGCGCTTAAAAGAAACTTCCGCTACTCGTTCCAAAAAGAAACTTGGTCCTCGCTCGGTTTGTTTATCATGCAATTACCAACTTAGATGGTACGAAACCCTCCCCATTATCTCCTGGCTCGCCCAAAAAGGGAAATGCAAAAAATGTGGTCACAAAATCGGTATTTTGGAGCTTCTTTCGGAGCTCGGTCTAGCCTCATCCTTTCTAGCTCTTA
This sequence comes from uncultured Candidatus Saccharibacteria bacterium, assembly GCA_964468665.1. Lineage (GTDB taxonomy): Bacteria > Patescibacteriota > Saccharimonadia > Saccharimonadales > Saccharimonadaceae > Nanosyncoccus. The sequence continues at coordinate 35,632 of CAYXTS010000003.1, read as the reverse complement.
GCACTACCATCAATATCACCTCCGCTACACCTCTCGCTTGGGCTACCTTTATCATGACGCTTGTGCTTACTTTAAGCCTAGGCTTTTTGGCTATCTACGACGGAGCCTATGGTGAGCTACCAAGCTTATGCTTGACAATATCAATTATCTGTGCTATAATCATACTAATCCTGAAAGAATGGACCATTCTTTCTATTCACTCTTTTTCGTCAACAATTATCACCGATCCACTCCTATCAGCCTTTATTCTTGGCGGCCTATATCTGGGTCTTTACCTTATTTCCAAAGGTAAATGGGTAGGTGACGGTGATTGGCTTCTTGCTCTCGCAATAGGTCTTGCACTAGTACATCCCTTTCTCGCACTTATTGCTTTGTTTATTTCTAATTTTCTGGCTTGTGTCATTATGTATCCATTTGTCAAAGGGAAGAAGCAGAAAAAGATTCATCTTGGCCCCTTCCTCGTTGCCGCCTTTGTCATTACCGCCACCCTTTCAAATTATTTGATGGCTATGTTATAATAAGCATATGCATAAACGTGTAGGTGATACACTGATTGAAGTCACGCTGGCAGTAGGGATTTTTTCTATGGTCGCAATCGCCGCCGCCGCAGTCATGAGCGGTGGTACTTCTAGTGCCCAGACCGCCCTAGAAACCACCCTCGCCCGCGAAGAAATAGACACCCAAGCCGAGGCTCTCCGTTTCATTCATTCTGCCTATCTCGCCGACGAAAACTCTGGTGATGAGCCATATACGGAATTATGGCAAAAGATAACGGATAATGCTATCACACCTGAAAACGGCACCAATAGTTTAGATGAAACAGTAATGAAGGAATTTACCGAAGCCCCAACCAGCTGTCAGAATGTCTCCGAAAACAATTCTCTAAATAAATATGGATTCGTTATCAATACAAAATCCTTAGGCAAGACCAATTTGGAAAATGACGCCAATCAGGAACAATTTGTGGATAATGTATATATTAATTCGGGAAATTCTAGTGATAAGTTTAAAAACGCCGTCACCTACCCACACCTCGTTTACAATAATGACATATTTCAGCACGCCGAAGGCATCTACGTAATCGCCGTCAAAGACCCCGGCACCACGAATCTAGTTAATGAGAAGGGCGATGTAGATCCCAATCAGAGTGGCTATTACGACTTCTACATTCGCACCTGTTGGTACGGTACCAGCTCCGAGACCCCATCTACCATTTCTACAGTCATCCGTCTCTATGATCCACCCGAAGCCGTCTCCCGCGCCACCCCCAGAGTTAAAATCAGATACAACGACGACAGCAATGGCAAGGCTACCTTCGAAGATAAACCATCCACAATAATCGCATACGCAGGCGATACAGTTACTCTCACTCGCCCACAAAAGGACCCCAAGAGATTTGGTTGGGAGTTTTTGGGTTGGTATATTGGTGATACGGAATTATTCAGACAAGGACAGGGCGACTACTCTGTAAACGATATTAGTTGTGCAAACGATGGAGTATGCAGCTATACTGCCCCAAACCCTCTCGAAGAAAGTAAAACCATTGTTATAAAAGGAATGTGGAAGCACATTGCTCATGTTATTAAATACAATCTTAATGGTGGGAAATTTGGCCCAAATGAGCCAACAGAATGCTACCTAGACGTTTACAAAGAAACTAGTAAGTGCCAAATATCCGCTATTATACCTCAATATGATGAATCAAAAAGTCGTGATTTTTCTGGCTACTCAACTCAAGAGGGATCAAAAGAAGTTGTTTATCAACCTGGCGGCGAAATTACAAATTTACCCACAGAAGAGCCTACGGAAATAACACTTTACGCCGTGTGGGTCTACCATCCAGATACTATAATATTGATAGACTCATCTAGGTCTATGTCCGATATGATTTATGCAAGTAAACAGGCGGTTATCAATGTAACTGCAGAAACTACTTTATTGTACGGCAAAGTTGCACTCTTTGAATATAACACTTATTATGCAAACGGCGTTAATATGTTATGCGGCTTCGATGGTAACGATGATAATAAATGCAGTGCCAGTAATATTAGCGACAAAGTAGGTCTCATAAAAAGCCATAGCGGTTATAGCGAAAACTTACCACAAGCACTTAATGCAGTTATCAAGTCTAGTAATCTAGATTGGACTCAAAATTATAGTAAAACCATCATAATAATTACGGACGAATATCTAAATAATGATAGTGAAATTAATTCAATAACTGGCAAAGGCGGTTTTATCGATGCGGTCAATAATAGTGACTATCATTTAACCCCGCTCAATCTCTATATAGTGACCACATGTAGCAATAACAGCAGTTGCAATAAGAAAAAATATGAAGAATTATTTAAAGACAAATTTACTGAACAGGTTAATGTTAACATTATTGCAATACCTAATGGTTATAAAGATTGCAACAATAATCGGACCCCTGATGAACAAAAAACAACCTGTAAAAACGCAATCAATTCAGTTGTTAACGCACTCCAAAATGCCGTTTAGTATTTGCACTATTTCGTCTCACTATGAAACTTTTCATGTATCTCTTTGAGATGCGCGTCTGTCACGTGCGTGTATATCTGCGTGGTAGATATATCCGCATGCCCCAACATCGACTGCACCGCCCTAAGGTCCGCCCCATTCATTAGCAAATCTGTCGCAAACGAATGGCGCAAAGTATGCGGCGACACATGCTTCGTAATCCCAGCCAGTCTCGCATATTTCTCCACAATTCTCTCCACACTCCGTGCGGTAATTCGCCGATAATTTCCAGACGTATCCACCGCCTGCGTATTCCGCGAATTATTGAGAAATAACGCCGGCAGGGAATCGGTCCTTGCGTCCAGATAATCCTGTACTCTGTCCGCCGCCGATTGCGAGATAAAAATCGGCCTATCCTTAGACCCCTTTCCCCGCACCATAAACTCACGCCTTTCTAGATTAATAGAATCACGATTCAGCCCCACCAGTTCCGACACCCGTAACCCACCAGAATATAACAATTCAATAATCGCCCTATCTCTCAGACCCGACTCTGTAGATGTGTCAATTTGCTCCAACATATCCTCCACTTCGTCGAAATGCAGGAAAGTCACTTGTTTACGAATCACATGTGGCAAATCCACCAGCGACGGATCCAGCGATTTGATATCACGACGAGCCAAGTATTTCAGGAACCCTCTCAGTGCAATTAGGTGATACGCCTGCGTGATTGTTTTCAAGTCATCCTCGCCGTTTTCTGAGCCATAGCGATTTAGTTTAATCCGATACTTCCTTAGTAACTCTTTTGTAATGTCTGCCGGTTTTAGCTCGTTTTTGTTCAAGATATCAAGCGATATTTCTACAAACCGTTCAAGATACAACCGATAGTTTTCCACCGTCCTCTTACTCCGTCCAGACTCAACCTCCAGATGTTCCAAAAAATCATTTATTAGCTCATAAATATCCATAGCTAAATTATAACATAGCCAGATTGGAACATGAGAGACAACCCCAGTATCATAAATCCCTGAGAGGACAAAGCAATTATTACTTGTCAGGATATGTTATAATTACAAAAAGGAGTTTTTATGGCACAAGCAAAGGATAAAAAAACACAAGACAAATCACTAGATTTCATTCAAAGAAGTCTAGTAGTCTTAAAACCAGATACTGTACAGCGGGGAATCATCGGCGAAGTGATTCAGCGTTTTGAGCGGGTCGGCCTTAAAATTGTCGGTATGAAAATGGTCATGCCAGACGAGCACCTGTATCGTGAGCACTACGAGGGTATCGGGCAAATGATTACACGCCGCGGTGAGCAGGTCTTCCGCTACAATGTAGAATACATGATGACTGGACCAGTAATCGCAATGGTTCTAGAAGGCGTAGAAGCCGTACCACTAGTTCGCAAAATTGTTGGCCCTACCGAACCAAAATCTGCCGAAATGGGTACCATTCGTGGCGATTTCTCACACATGAGCTTTGGTTATTCCGATGCTAAGGGCACTGGCGTGCCAAACCTTGTCCACGCTTCCAGCAACCAAGAAGAAGCCAAAAAAGAAATAGACCTCTGGTTTAACGGAAACGAACTTTACGATTATTCCGATCTCAACGAAAAATACACTCGCTAAGTTTAGTGATTATAGCAAATTTGGTCTTCCAGGCGAGAAGACCATTTTTGTGTCAGAACGTTGTTATATAATTCATTAAGTCGAGGGATATAAAGGCAAAATCTCTGATTTTACCGCCGAAGGGGCGAAGTAGCGTGATATAATCAAAGATTATCACGCTACGAAGCTCTCGAGACTAATGAATTATGCAACAACACCTTGTAACAGATATAACTTTGACAAAAATCTCAAAGTGTGCTATAATATAAAAATATAGAACATTAAAAAAGGAGGCGTTTTTATTGCTAACGCTAAACAGACTAAAAACCGATAGCCTGCGCATTAGGGCAGGCCGAAAAGGAATCGACTCTGAAATTGAAAAAACCGCATATATATGCGGGCGTTTTCAAAAAACGTATACCGTCGACAGCGACATTCTCGCTTTTGTCGATGGCAAATCTGTATTTGTGCGCCCTTATACAGGGTCTGCCATCTCCATTCTGGAGAAATACGGATTCAAAATTTCGTCCTTTGAAATTCCATTTATGGAGAAGGAGCACTCTAGTGAGTGGGACAATCTCCAGCAGATCGTATCTGCAGAAGAAAAAGCCGAGTTCGCAATAAAATGCGAAAAATGGTGTGACGACCACGATATCGGTATAATCCCCGATGAAATTCTGGCGAAAACATTTGTGATGCCAGATGATGGCGTGATTGTGACCACCCGGTACTATGAAACGAATTATTTGCCAATAATTGGACCATTCCGCAAAAAGGCGGAATGCGACGACGCCAAAAAATACCTGGGAACATATTACGACGCGAACAACCAAGTAATGTTCGTCAATCGTAATGGTAGCACCCTGGTAGCTAAAGGATATGGCATCATACCATATCTTAAAAACGCAGGATATCAGAGAATATTCTTCTTTATTCCCTTCAGCAAGGGAGAGATAATAGCAGACCCAGAGATTAGAAAAATCTGGGAAAATACCCCGGTTTTCGAATAGCCTCCCCCCTCCGACCCCCGACCGTCATTACGGCTGGGGGTCTTTTATTATAATTTTGTGGTATAATCTAAAGAGTAATCTGGTCCGGTAGCTCAATGGATAGAGCAATTCCGTCCTAAGGAAGAGGTTGTGCGTTCGACTCGCACCCGGATCACCAGTTTCAGAGAAGACTACATTTATGAGTCGTTATCCGAATCGACTCGCGCCCGAATCGCCAAAATCTCACTCGCACAAATATGTTATAATTAATCCATGAAACTATTGAAGAAAGAATCCGACAAAAAATCCGAACAGGAAAAAGTCGAAGCGCGCCGCGAGGAAGTTCTCGCTGCAGGCCGCAAGTTCAAATATCCTCTCCAATGGACTCGTCATCGTATTGTCATTAATACCATCTTGATTGCCTTTGCTGTCTTTGCCGTAATTGTAGCAGGCGGATGGTTAGCGCTTTACCGATTAGGGATGACAGATGATTTACTCTTTCGTATCACCAAAATTATCCCAGTTCCAGTAGCTACCGTAGATTCGGAAAATGCTCTTTTTTCAGATTATCTCATGCTTTACCGTAGTAGTATTATCTCCATTGAACGCCAGTCGGGCAGCCAGTTTGACAAAGAATCCTTTGAATCTCTCCGCAATGAATACAAAAAAACCGCTCTATCAGAAACAGAGAAATACGCCTACGCACTTAAACTTGCCAAAGAGCTAGACATCACCACTTCAAAGGAGGAAATCGCCAACGAGTTTGACCGCCACCTCAAAATCGGTGGTGTAGATCGTAGTGAAGAAGGTTTCGTCAAAATTATCGAAGATAACTTCGGCCTAGATAAGAGCGAATATGAGCGCATGCTTTATCTGAATCTCACCAAAGCTAAGGTAGAAATGGCTATCGATGAAAATGCCAACAAAATCGCCAAAAAGGTCGAATCTATTCTTGCCGAAAACGGCGATAACTACCAGGTTGTTGCCGAGCAACTCGGTGATAGTATTATTTACGAGGAAACCGGTGGTCTAGTCAACAACAAAAACATTGACGGTGGACGTGCCTCCGAGGCGGCCAAGCTTGAGCCAGGGCAGAGTAGTGGTAAATTTGTCTCAATGAACGGCGACGGTTATTATTTTGTTAAACTCTTAAACAAAACGAATGCCGAAGTAAACTTCGTCTCAATCAAAATCCCATTCACCGAGTTCGATAAACGCTTTAATACACTCCTTAAAGAAGACAAAATCAAAGAATATATAGACACCAAAACCCCAGAAGAATAGCTGATTGACACCTACGTAGGACTTTTTCTAGATGGCCCCATATCCTCCCTTCTAAACCGCTCAGGTTTCCAACCTGGGCGGTTTCTATTGCAACAAGATAAGCCCAAAGGGCTTTTACTGGTGCGGGTACAGGGAGGTTGCTCTCCCTGGGCCCCACTCCACAGAAACTAAAAATAAGCACAAGTGCTTATTTTTACTTTCTCTGGTGCGGGTACAGGGAGTCGGACCCTGGTCTCATCCTTGGGAAGGATACATAATAGCCGTTATACGATACCCGCTACTACCTTCATTATATCATATCCCTATAAATATGGTATAATTATTTTATGCAAGAAATCAAGAATATTCTACAACAAACTATCAAAAATTTATACAATCTTGATTTTGACCCCGAACTTACTTCTTCACCAGACAACATCGACGCCGATTACTCCACCAACGCCCCATTGAAACTCGCCAAAGAGCTTCATAAGTCTCCAATGCAAATTGCAAAAGAGCTAGAACGCAAGATCGCAGAGGTCATTGAAAGATATCGACGGGTGACGGCTCTGGAAGGGGTCCCCAAAATGTTTGCGGAGCAAAATTTTGGGGAGGGAGAAGAGCTGGTAGGACCCGTCGAGAGATTGCCTCAACAGGACTCACTCAAAGCGAGCATTTCAGCTCCTGGCTTTTTGAATTTCGCCCTATCAGATGATTATTTAACCAACTCCATTGATAATTTTAATCACAATTTCACGTCAGACAAATTCAAAGATCAAACCGTCATTTGCGAATTTAGCGACCCCAATCCTTTCAAGGTCCTTCACGTCGGTCACCTCTATACCAGTATTGTTGGGGACTCCATTGCAAGATTATTCGAATACGCCGGTGCCAAAGTCATCCGCGCCAATTTCGGTGGTGATGTCGGGCTGCACGTTGCCAAGACTATGTATGCTCTCCGCCAGAAATCACCAGACGAACTTACCATAGAAGACATTGCCAAATGTTATATCGAAGGCACCGCCGCCTACGATACCGACGAAAAAGCAAAAGCAGAAATCACCAAACTCAACAAGGAGATCTATCAGATAAATGCCGAAGGCGCTGAACATGGACGGGTGACGGCACTTGGGGGCCCCCCATTTGAGCTTGACGAAAATGGGGGAAAAGTGCCGGAAGGACCCGCCCATAACACAGCCGGCGACGGCAGGACTCGCCCAGAGAGCGAGCTTGCTGCATTGTATTGGAGGGGTAGGGAATTATCCTATGATTATTTCAATGATTTTTATAATTCGATTGGCGTTAAATTTGATAAATACTATCCTGAGTCCACTGTCGCTAATCTTGGCCTAAACAAGGTCAAAGAAGAGTTAGAAAAAGGTGTTTACGAAATGAGCAACGGCGCTGTGATTTTTGACGGCGAAAAATATGGCCTCCATACTCGCGTCTTTATCAATAAAGAAGGTGTCCCAACCTACGAAACCAAAGACGTCGGCCTGATTTTTCAAAAATACGCAGACTATCATTTTGACAAGTCAATCGTGATTACGGGCAACGAGCAACTAGAATATATGAAAGTTGTCTTAAAATCTATTGAACAATACGCTCCCGAGTTAGTGGAAAAAACCACCCATCTCACCCACGGTCTCGTCAAGCTTCCAGGTAACGTCAAAATGTCCTCTAGAAAAGGCAATTTCTTGAAAGCGGTAGATGTATTAAACATGATTAAAGATGAGCTAAAGAGCGCCTACGATTCTTCCGACGAAATCGTTTCTCTAGCTGCTACGAAATATGCCTTTTTGAAGTACAAAATGGGCGGCAACATCATTTTCGACCCCAAAGAATCCGTCAAAATGACTGGCAACTCCGGCCCTTACCTCCTCTATTCCGCCGTCCGCGCCAAGAAGATTCTTGGTAAAGCGCTCGCGCCGAATGCCGAAACTGTAGATTCGTATCGACGGGTGGCGGATCTGGAAGGGGACCCCAAAATGTTTGCGAAGCAAAATTTTGGGGAGGGAGAAGATCCGGCAGGACCCGTCGAGAGGATATCAGTCAGGCCCCGCTCTGAACGAAATTTGATCAAAAAACTTTTGGAGTATACCGCAGTACTAGACGAGGCCGTCACCGAACTTGCCCCTCATAAAGTAGCGAACTTCTTGTATGAGCTAGCCCAATGTTTCAGTCGTTTTTACGAAAACTGTCCGGTAAATGGTAGCGACCAGAAACAGGAACGTCTCAAACTAGTCAAAACCTACCTAGACGTCATGACCCACGGGTTAAACATTTTAGGTATTAATACTCCGGAGGAAATGTAACCATGACAAAAAAGAGTGATACATGGGTGGGTGACGGACCTGGAAAGGGCTCCCAAAATGTTTGCGAAAGCAAAATTTTGGGAAGGGAGAAGGTCCGGCAGGACCCACCCAGAAATGCGATTCTATTATGGATGGATTTAGAGATGACTGGTCTCGATCCAGCAAAAGATAAAATCCTTGAAATCGCCGCTATCGCCACCGATATGGATTTAAACGAAATCGCCACCTACGAAGCCGTGGTCAAAGTAGACGATAAAATCATCAAAACTCGCATGGTAGGTGAATTTTGGGAAAAGAATTCCCAAACACGCGACGCCCTCATTCAACAAAACGCAACTGGTAAATCCATCAAGGCCGTAGAAAAAGAATTATTAGAATTCCTAGACCAATATTTCACCAAAAAAGAAATCTATCTTGCCGGCAATTCCATCCATCAAGATCGCAAGTTCATAGAAAAAGAAATGCCAACACTAAACAAGCGCCTACATTACCGTATGCTTGATGTGTCTGCCTGGAAAATTTATTTCGAGAATGCTTTGGATAAAAAATTTATTAAACCCGAAAATCACCGCGCCTTGGACGATATTAACGGTAGTATAGAGGAGTTAAAATGGTACCTGACCTTTCTCAAATAAACGGCATCGGGGACTATACGACTAAGTCCGAAAAAGGCCGTACTATTTATTATAAGGGCGACAGAGCATTTCTAGTCACCAACAGAAACACCATTGAAATCCGCTGTGACGACAGACTTAGCCAGCACCTACAAGAACAGTATGAATCCGTCATGGAGTCACGCTATTTTGGTCGTGGCGGCATTGAAATTGTTTCCACCAACCAATTAAGTCCCACCGAATTGGGGGACTTAATCAGATTAAGCTATGATTTAAGCTAGTTTATTTATCGCTTTTTTCAGCAGTCTTTGCCTTTTTTCCGTCACGCCTACGATTTAATCGATTCATGGCTTTAATAATCATGAAAATTACCCATGCGATAATCAAAAATTGAATTACATTCTGAATAAAATTGCCATATGCAATTACTGCTTCGTCGCCAGTCCCAAAGAAATTTGGTATCCGGATTGCGAGGCCAGTAAAATCAACGCCACCAGCAATCAGTCCCACTATTGGCATTACTATATCATTGACCAGGGAATTAACAATTGCTGTAAAAGCACCTCCGACCGCCACACCTACTGCAAGATCAATCATCGAACCACGATTGATAAACTCAATAAATTCCTCTTTTATACCTTGCTTTTCTTTGATTTTTTCGGCCTCTTTGGACTGCGCCATAATAACTCCTTTCTTTGTTATTTTGTTTCCGAAAAACTATTAAATTTGGTATACAAGTTACTCAGGCTATTTAGTGACTTAGTTAACAGATTCCGTAAATCCTCGTTTTTGGTTATATCAATTATTTTAGCCTCTTCGCTTGTAATTAGGGATATCTCGTATGCCATCTTATGCGCATAGATTCGGTCTAGTGTCGCATTAATTTTTGCTTCAAACAACTCTGCTTCAAGCCCATCCTTTTCCAAAGTCGCTTCTTCAATTAGCTTTTGATTGATGTCCTTATCTTTAAACTCATATCTAGAAACTAGATAATCCATCAATTCTTTGTTGGTGTTAGATATTATACTTTTTAGTGATGCACTGCTCGATCTAAGGTCTGAAGATTTTATCCCAGACTGATAATCGTCTATTACGGTCGTCGTATTATCTAAATGCAATTTCAATCTATAGAGTGAAGTTTTCTCTCCCTCTCTACCACCACTAAGTATTAATCCAATTATTATAATAACAATTAATACCACCAGCCCAATCATCCCCACCATGAAAAACTTTGACGATAATATTTTAGACAATCTACCAGACTTCTTTACTGGGCGATTCGCCGCTGATATTTGATTAAGATAATCCTGCCCTTGCATATGCTATAATTATATCACATGAATGACGCGAAGGAGGAAATCAAGTCCCGACTCGCGGTGGAAGATGTCGTTGGACAATACGTAGAGCTGAAACGTGCTGGCCGCAATCTCAAAGGCCATTCTCCTTGGGGTGTCGATAAAACTCCTAGTTTTATGGTTTCTCCCGAAAAGGGCATCTGGCATGATTTTTCTGCCAACAAAGGTGGCGATATTTTTACTTTTGTCATGGAGGTCGAAGGTATCGGCTTCAAAGAAGCTCTAGAAAAACTTGCCGGTCAGGCTGGAGTTGACCTTACCAAATATCGTGGTGGCGATTCAGCCGTTTCCAAGAAAAAAGTTCGTGCCAGGGAAGCCCTCGCTCTTGCCACCAAGTACTACCAGGCTTGTCTTATTCGCAGTAAATCCGTCTGTGATTATGTTTTCTATAAACGCAACTTAAACCGCAAAACCGTCCAAGAATTCAAAATCGGCTACGCCCCCGCTAGTGGCAAAGCTCTCACAGAAGTTCTTAAAAAACGTGGCTTTTCCGAGACAGAGCTAGATGCCGCCGGGCTTCTTAATCGTTTCAAGACCGATATGTTCAGAGACCGCATGACTGTACCCTTTATCGATACCACCGGCAATGTTATCGGTTTTACCGCCCGCATTTTAAAAAAAGGCGAACCCAAATATCTCAATACTCCCGAAACTATTCTTTTTAATAAATCCAAATTTATATTCGGTCTTTATCAGGCCAAAGAATCCATTCGTCGTAATGGTTTTGTTGTTATCGTAGAAGGGAACATGGACGTGATATCTAGTCACCAAGCCGGCGTCAAAGAAGCCGTTGCTACTTCTGGCACTGCTATGACCGAACAACATTTGAAAGCCCTCTCCAATCTCACTTCCGACATTCGCCTCGCTTACGATGGTGATGAGGCCGGTATTAAAGCTACCGAACGAGCCATCATGATGGCAGGTGATCTCGGTATTGATCTTACCGTTATTTCTGATTATCACGGTGCCAAAGATCCTGACGAACTAATCCAAAAAGACCCCAAGCTGTGGCAACAGGCTGTCGAAAGAAGCATTCCTGCTGTAGACTGGCTACTAAAAAAGTACGAGGAAAACCTTAATCTAAACTCTGCTCCAGATAAACGTAAATATTCCGATATCGCTCTTAAGATCCTCAGTTATCTAAAAGATGAGGTAGAAAAAGCCAGCTACGAAGAAAAGGTTGCCAAAAAACTTGACGTTGAAGTTTCTGTTCTCCGCGAAAAAGGCGACCGCCTTCACCAGAAATTAATTGCTTCCACCAAGAAAAAGTACTACAAAAAACCCAAAACCGAATTCAAGAATAATCAAATCAAAAAGTTAGAAAACAGTCTGCAAGCCCTCCAGGTTTTTGGCGGCATCACCAAAACTAAAATTCCGTTCGAAATCCCCGAAGACGACACTCGCCTCGCCGAGCTAGAGCTAGTTTTTAATCGTGATCACGAAAATGTCACAAATCCTAATTACGAACAAGAAGCCGCTGAGCTTCTCGCTCGTTATAGTAGGGAATTAAACCAGCAAAAAATCCTAGAACTCAACAAAGAATTAGAAAACCTTGACGAAGAATCCGAAGAATACGAAAAAATCCTCAAACAAATTTACAGCCTACAAAATCCATTTTGATTTTAAACTTTGGAAATTGTTACATAATTATCGAAGATTATCACGCTACGAAGATCCCGAGACTGATGAATTATGCGACAAAGTTAGACATATGCCAAAATCTTGCAATTATTATAATATTAGATTATAATCTCTTGTAATGAGCGTTAAAAAAGACGATATTTTGAATGCAAAAGATTTAACTCTTGAAATCGAAGAGCCTGAAACTGGCGACCTAGAAAACGAGGAAGAGCTTTCCGACGAAGAACTGGCCATCACTCCAGAAAACGTCGATGCTTTTGCTGATGATTCAGTCCGGCTTTATCTTCGCGAAATCGGCAAGATTCCACTTCTTACCCCAGAGGAAGAAGCAGATCTTGCTCAGCGCATAGTCAAAGGCGACAAAAAAGCCAAAGACAAAATGGTAGAGTCCAATATGCGTCTTGTGGTCTCTATCGCTAAGCGCTATGGTGGCCGCGGCTTAGATTTTCTTGATCTCATCCAAGAGGGCAATACCGGTCTTCTTCGTGCTGTCGAAAAATTTGACCCTGACAAAGGCTTCAAATTCTCTACTTACGCTACTTGGTGGGTCCGCCAGGCCATTACCCGCGCTATTGCTGACCAAGCTCGCACTATTCGTATTCCAGTTCACATGGTCGAAACCATTAACAAAGTCCTAAGAACCACTCGCAAACTTACTTCCGAGCTCAATCGTGAGCCCACTAACGAAGAAATTGCCAAAGAGCTCGACATGGAACCCGAAAAAATCGATTACGTCATGCGCATCAAACAAGACATTGCTTCCCTTGATGCTTCCGTTGGTCGTGAGGGCGACGACGAAGATTCCGTCCTCGGCGATTTTGTAGAAGACGAAGAACGCGATTCTCCTGAAGATTCCGCTGCCAACCAAATTCTAAAAGAACAGCTTTCCGAAATCATCGCCACTTTAACCGACAGGGAACAAAAAATCATTCGTCTTCGTTTCGGCATTGGTGGTGGTCGTCCACACACCCTAGAAGAAGTCGGCGCCGAATTTGATGTCACCCGTGAGCGTATTCGTCAAATCGAGGCAAAGGCTCTCTCTAAGCTTCGCAAAAACAAAGACACTAAAAAATTACATGAATATTTAAGGTAGGAGAAATATGAAAAAGATTTTGACAGCAATACTAGTAATCGCATTTAGTTTTATTTTTATACCTCAACCAGTATTAGCTGCACATAAAGGGGATTTATGTGAATGTGTTAATGGCAAATCCGGAACAGTGACTATCGAAACAAATATCCTTAGTGGCTGCGATTGTAGTTCAAATGGAGGCCCTAGTGCAATTGGCAACATCCTTCTGCTCGTCGTCAATATCATGACCATCGGTGTTGGTATCCTGGGTGTACTCGGCATTACTATCGTCGGCATTCAATATCTCACCGCCGGTGGCAACGAAGAAAAAACTCGCAAGGCCAAACGCCGCCTGTTTGAGATTATACTTGGCTTAGCGGTATATGTTGCTATCTATGCAATCCTGCAATGGCTATTGCCAGGATTCAACGGTTTAGATGGTATCTAAAATGAAAAGAATCCTTATCGTCTACAACCCCAGTTCCTCTCGCTATATTGATGTCAGAAAAGAAGTTCTTGATAAAATTTCCAGTCTAAAAGGGTATATTATCGGTAAATACGAAATTAAAAAAACTAATATAAACGACAACGTTTCTAGGCTGTCCAAACTTCTAAAAAACGGCGACCTTGTTATTTCGGCTGGTGGCGACGCTACTGGCGTTATTGCATCAAACGCCATCTTGAAATCAAACAAAGATGTTACTCTTTCTGTTTTGCCCTATGGCAACTTCAACGACCTCGCCCGCACCCTAGGTACTATGAAACTAGAAGATACATTTTGCTCAAGTACTCAGAAATTATATCCTCTCGAGATCATCGTTGACAACAAATTTTTCCGTTATGCCACTTGCTACGTCACTATCGGCATGACCGCAGAGGCTGTCGAACTTTTCGACGAACCCAAAACTCGCAAAAAGCTTCAACAAGGCCACAAAAGCTCTTGGCGTTCGTATATTTATCTAATCAAATGGTATTTCAAAAATCGTCACAAGAAACAGTTTATCCCCGACTTTAAGCTAAATGGAAAATTACAACATAAGAAAACATCTGATTATGCTGCCGTTAATGGTCGCTCCATGTGCCGTGTCATGAAAGGCGGCTACGATTATCAAGTTCCCAAAATATTCCGCAGTATGACAGGACGTCTTACGAATTTTTGGCGACTCACTAAGCTCATGACAAAAAGCATTCTCGTGCGCACTCCTGGTGCTGAAACCACCAAGGATGTCTTAGAATTTCTAGAACCATCCACCATCGAACTCCAAGCCGAAGGCGAGTATCAAATTTTCAAAAACATCAAAAAACTTGAAATTAAAAAAAGCGATAAATATATTAAAGTAATACAAAGGTAAATATTATGGAACAAACCCCAGAATTCACCAAAGTCTTTCAATATATGAAATCTCATTGGCCCAGCCAGGTCAAACCCGAATGGCAAGTAGATATCACCGAATACCCGACCATTCTCGCCAAAGTTATTGCGGATTTTACTTTGGCTGCTACCAAAAACCACCATTTTATTCGGATTGCAGGACTCTCTGGTTCTGGTAAAACCACCCAAATCCTCCCTGCAGTAGAAGCTTATTGTGAAAAAAACAACTACGAGCCAATCTTGCTCGCTGCTCGTCGTTTTGTTGAATATCATCCGCATTATCAAGAAATTAAAGAGTACTATGGAGAAGAAAACCTTCGTAAAATGACCGATGAGTTTAGTACTATTATGCTATTTCTTACTTTGTCAGAACTTATTAAAAATGGTTACGACATTGTTCTAGATGTAACTCTACTAGATCCAGAAATGGAAGAAATTCTCCTAAAGCTCTTATCGGCGGGGAATTACCAAATACTATTTTTGATGATCGCAGTTTCGCCCACCGTCACAGAGCACTTCTTACAGGGTCGGGCTTGGCGTCATACCAAGGCGACCGAGGAAGAGTTTATCCGCGCCACCAGAAAAGCCCTCACATTCTATGCCAAATCCGCCCCAGACTTACATATCGTCCTCTGGAGCGTTTACGACAAACCACCTATTTATGATGGCAAAATCGCAAACTGCCTAGACATTTTTGATGATTATTCAAGCAGGGAAGCACTCCCAAAATCAGATGACGACGCTCGTCGCGAAGCAAAAATCAAATATCTACAATTGATTTAAATTTATCTCGGGGAAATGTGTCCGTATATGTTCGGCGTAGCCATTGTCAATATGTTGCCACGCCTGTTTCATCCGTGGTATCTCACCCAAATTATCAAAATGCGACAAAAAAGCATCCTCAAACTCTTTCGGCGCTGGCCTTGACACAATTCTTGCCACATCCATGTTCGGATTTCCCGTACCCGCAAAACAAAAATCAATTACGCCAATTACTTTATCGTTTTTGTCTAGCAAAATATTCCCAAGGTTCAAGTCTCCATGCACAAGATTATCTGTTTCAGTTTCGGTAATATATTTATGATCCTCGTCAATATGTTTTTCATAATGCTGATAATCCAACTCTCTCAGGAATTTTGATAACGGATATTTAACTTTCGCTGGAGCTTTTTTTAAGTCTACAGCCGATAATTCCTTGATAAATCTTGCCACGTCATACGCCGTACTAGCTATGGCGGTATGTGATAAATGATAAATTCTATCCCCCAATGTATATCCCTCAATTTTCTTGTGTACCGAAAACGGACGTTTCAGAGAATCATAGCACAGCTTCATTTGCGGGGTATAAAAACTTGTTTTTCCATCCACAAAATTACATACCGCTGCATCCTTCACAATCATTTTAGACCAAAAAGGATTTCTGGGGAATCTAAAAAAATACGACCCATCATCAGTCGCAACTTCAATTACGATATTGGTCCAGCCCGTCAAAATATGCTCAGTTTTTTGGATTTTTCTTTCTGGCATTGTTTCAGCAATAATCTTATCTAATGGGTCTTTTGTAGTAAAAAAATTTGCCATGTCAATATTATATCACGATATTATTTTTCTTGCTCTCTGTGCTATAATTAAACTATGGACAACGTCAAAATCATCGCTGTCGTTGGCATGAGCGGCAGTGGCAAATCTGTGGTGGTGGATTATCTAACAAAAAAAGGCTACCCCAAAGTCTATTTTGGGGGCATGATTTACAAAGAAATGGAAAAACGCGGTATCCCGCGCACCGAGGATGGTGAATCAGAGAAAAAATTTCGCGAAGAAATCCGTGAGCAAGAGGGGAAAGATTGGGTTGTGCGCCAAGTTATTGCTGAAACCAAGAATCTTATTGCTGCCGGCCAAAAACGCATCGTCTTAGATGGTGTCTATTCTTGGACTGAATACAAAACCTTGAAACACGAATTCCCTAAATCGCTCACCTTTATCGCCGTCGTTGTAGACAAAAAGTTAAGGTACGACCGTGTATCTAAGCGCCCAGAGCGCTCTTTTGACACTGCCGCCATTCGTGAACGTGATTATTCTGAAATCGAGAACCTCGAAAAAGGTGGACCCATTGCCGCCGCCGATTATTATATTTTAAATAATAGTACCGTTGATTATATTGAGGAGCGCCTAGAAGAAATCTTAAAAGAAGCGGATTTCTAATATGGCGAGCGACAATCTCGGCGACAAGCAACCAGAATCGCAACCGAATGCAGGAAAGAAAACACCGACCAATACTATTACTAAAAGATTAGTCCTAATTGACGGAAAATCAGTCTTCTATCGTGGCTATTATGCCATGGGTGCACTTAGTCTAACGGATGGTACCCCTACGGGCGGAGTTTACGGTTTTGCTGCTATTGCTATGGAAATCGTCAAAAAACTCAATCCCACCAAAGTCATTGTGGCGTGGGATTCTAAAACTTCCACCTCTAAGCGCCACGCCATCTACCCAGAATACAAAGCTGGTCGCACCAAGCCAGGTGAAGATTTCTACACCCAAATCCCACTCTTAAAAGAATTAATTCATAATCTCGGGTGGACGTTTGTCGAATTGGATGATTATGAGGCGGACGACATTATTGGCACTTTAAGCCGCGAAGCCGATGAAACTCTAAATCAAGACGGCAATTGCGAATACGAAACCTATATTATTTCCTCCGATCTTGACATGCTCCAAATCGTAGACGAAAACACTCACATGTGGCGCATTTTGAAAGGTTTTTCCAACATTGAAGAAATTAATATCCCAGAAATAGAAGCCAAATATGGCATCAAGAAGTCCCAGTTCCTAGACCTCAAAGCTTTGAAGGGTGATTCGTCTGATAATATTCCCGGTGTTCCTGGCATTGGCGAAAAAACCGCCGCCAAGCTTCTAAATGACTATGGTAATTTGGATAGCATATATAACAACATAGACAAAATCTCTGGTTCTACCAGAACCAAACTCGAAGCAGGGAAAGATTCCGCCTATCTGTCCAAAAAGCTCGCCGAAATTATGTTCGATGCACCTGTTGATTTGAGCAAAATACCCGATTTTCATTTCAACAAAGAACAAGTTATCGATGGTCTTAAAAAACTTGAATTTAACTCCCTCATTCGCAAATTTAGCAAGGTAGAATCTGAAGTTGCTTCAAGTCCTCCACCTACCCATAACGAACAAGGTCCAAGTCTTGATACGCCGACTATCATCAGCTGGGATATTAAGTCCACCATGCATAATGACAAAACAGTTGCTCAAGAAATATTAAACGGCAAAGACTTTTGGGATTTAAGTCAAGCCGCATTTCTGTTAAATCCACTATCTAGGGAAGAACCGCATCTTGCTGTTCCAACCGAAGAATACCAAAATCAACTCATTAAACTAAAGAGCTACCCCAAACTATATCAAATATATACAGATTTTGATTTGCCTCTCATTCCAATTCTCTACAAAATGGAAGAAAAAGGAATGTTAATAAATCGTGAATATTTTGAAACCTTAAAACAAGAATACGCTTCAGAAGTCAAAAAATTAGAGCAAACAATCTGGGAGTTGGCAGGCAAAGAGTTTAATTTAAATTCCCCCATTCAATTATCGGAAGTTTTGTTTACCACTTTATCACTTCCTGTTAAAGGCATCAAAAAAACCACTCGTGGATATTCTACTGGCGCAAAAGAATTAGAGAAATTACGCCCCTTTCACCCAATCATCGACAAAATTATTGAATACCGCGAAGCTGCTAAACTACTCAGTACTTATATCACCCCAATGCCAAATCTCGCCGACTCGAATAATCGGATCCATACCACTTTCACCCAGAATGTCACCTCGACTGGCCGACTCAGCTCCAAGGACCCAAATCTTCAAAATATCCCAGTTAGAACCAAGGCAGGGAAACGTATCAGAACTGGCTTCATAGCTCCAGAGGGCAAAATCTTAGTCTCTGCTGACTATTCCCAGTTTGAATTGCGCCTTGCGGCAGTCCTAGCCGGAGATAAGAAACTTATTGACGATTTCAATCACGACATAGATATTCACACTAAAACCGCCTCAGATGCTTTCAAGGTGCCCTTTGATAAAGTTACCAAAGATCAACGTCGTGCTGCCAAGGTAATCAATTTTGGTATTCTATACGGCATGAGTATTAATGGACTTTCTGAGGCTGCTAAAATGCCATTTTCCGAAGCCAAGCAGTTTATTGAAAATTATTTCACACTACGTGCCCCCATCAAAAATTATCTTGATAATATTCTAAAACAAGCTCGCGAAGAGGGCTATGTCGAAACCTATTATGGTCGTCGTCGCCCTACTCCAGATGTCAAATCTAGCAATTTTGTCATTCGTCAAGCCGCTGAACGCGCTGCTCAGAATATGCCAATTCAGGGCACCGAAGCCGACTTAATGAAACGAGCTATGATTAATGTTGATAAAAATCTACCACAGGGAGCTGAGCTTATTATGCAGATTCACGACTCTCTGATTGTTGAATGTGACGAAAAAATCAAATCCGAAGTCGCTAAAATTCTAAAAACAGAAATGGAATCCGTTGCTCCCGAGCTAGATATTAAACTTGCCGTCGAAGTCACCACCGGCCATAACTGGGGTGAGTTGTAAATTTGAACTTGTGCATTTTTTGCATATGTTGAACATGGGTGGGTGATGACTTTTCAGGGGGACCCCCAAACCAGCTGGATTTGGGGGAAGGAAAAGTCGGCAGGACCCACCCAGAGTATGATATGATAATCCTATGGAAAAGGGAATTGAAATCTACAAAATCGCCAAAGGTGAAGTAGTTTTTAATATCGAGAAAGAAATGATTTGGGCTACTATAGATCAAATAGCTCAACTTTTTGATGTAACCAGACGTAGTATTGAAATACATTTAAATAATATATATAGAGATGAGGAACTAAACGAGACGGCAACTGCGAAAATTTCTTTCGCAGTTCGCACGGAGGGTAAACGACTAGTTCGTCGTAAGGTCAAAATGTACAACCTCGACGCCATCATCTCTGTTGGCTATCGTGTTAATTCCAAAAAAGCCACCGATTTCCGTATTTGGGCCACCAAAATCCTGCATCATTATGTGGTAGATGGCGTAACAATCAACGAACGCCGTCTGGGAGAACTCGACTCTAAGAAACTCCACGAAATCGAAGGCACTCTCGGTATCGTCAAACGTCTAGTTGCCGCTTCCAGTTTATCTGCTGACGAAGCGGGTGGTATTCTCGAAGTAATTACCAAATACAGCCCGAGCTTCAAAGCCCTCAAAGAATACGACGAAGGCCACATTTCTTTTATCAAGGGCAAAAAAGCCACCAAAATTATCACCAAAAACGATGCCCTCAAAATGATTAGCGAGCTCAAAAAAAGCGTCAAAGGCAACGAACTCTTCGGAAAGCTGCGCGGCGAAGCACTTGAATCATCACTTAACGCAGTTGCACAAACTTTTGATGGCAAAGATGTTTACCCATCAGTTTCTGAGAAAGCGGCCAATCTGCTCTATCTTATTATCAAAGACCACCCTTTTTACGACGGCAACAAACGTATCGGCGCCCTTCTTTTTGTAGTCTTTCTTACTATCAATGATTGTCACCTTACCAAAAATGGCGAAACCAAAATCTCCGACCGCGCCCTCACCGCTCTAGCCCTACTTATCGCCGAATCTAGCCCAACAGAAAAGAGCCTCCTGGTGGCTCTTATCTGCAAACTACTCGAAAACTAATGAGCGTAAGCAATATTTTGCTCCATCGCCTGGGTTTCCAATGCTACCAAACGCTCGGCGTCATCAATCGCTGAGTTTACACAGTGCTTCACTCTGGCTTTTTCTTCTGCCTTTTTTGCGTCGTTCCAACGATCCAAAGTCCCCACTAAATATCCAGTAATCCTGCGTAATCTCTCAAACTTACCTTCATCAAAATACTCAGCGTGTTCGTCAAAATATTCTTTCATCGCCTCTTTGCCGGCTTTTTCATTAATTAACTTCATTCCAACCTCAATCAGACAAGAAACATGCATTGTTTCATATTGGTCAAAGTCCGCTAAAGCTTCCTTGGCCTCTTTCTCTGAGACTTTTGCATACTTTCCAAGTGATCTCAAAAATCGTTTCATGTCAAAATTTTCTATATCATTTGGGCTTTTGTAAATAATTTTCTTCATGGTTACCTTTCCTTGGCTGCTCGGTCGGATTTATTTCCTTGAGCTCAATATTTATATTTATAAGCATTACCTAAAATTCATTCTAACCCCACATATAGTGTTTGTCAATACTTTTTCACACTAAATATAGCGTTTTCCACATTTTTTCACGAAACATGATAAAATAAAGAGGAGGACAAAAATGCCAGGATGGAATATACATTTGGAAGCTGGGAAGCGTGTGGCAGACAAGCTCAAACTTTCCGCCAAAAAGCGGAGACAGTTTTTGTTGGGCTGCATACTTCCAGATATCAATAACGGATATGTCAGCGAGGTAAAAACCGAAATACCTCACAAAGAAACCCACTACGCTTTTGATCAGAAAAGCTCCCTTAATTTCTACGAGGAAAACAAAGAAAAAATTGATGCAAAAGATCCACTATTTTTGGGGTGTCTTTTTCATCTCTATACTGACGGATATTTTAATTATGATTTTTATCGTACAATTAAACGTTCTCCCATTGGCGAAAATTTAACCCACGAAGAAAAACGCAAAATCAAACACCATGATTTTTGGATTTATGATTCAAATTTCAATCATCATATAGGTATCGAAGATAAAAAAGAAGCTGAAGAAATGGCCGAAATCGCCAACAAAATCAACAATATCAAGATTACCCCCACCGATATCAAAAATGCCGAAACCGCATTAAAAGACAACAAAATCTCTACCAAAGCTAGAGGGCAAGAATATATTTTCTATAATCAACAAAGATTAGACCATCTGCTAGACTCGGCAGTAGAGGGGTTTTCTAAAAAATATCTAGGGGAAAACCATGCCTGAATTGCCAGAGGTAGAGACCATCCGGCGAGGTCTAAAAAAATTTATACTTGAAAAAAAAATTACCAAAATTGACATCCTTTGCGACAAGTCTTTTATCGGCACACCCGTTCTAGGCCGAGTCAAAGACATCCGCCGCTACGGCAAAGCTCTGGTTATTGATTTAGATAATAACAACTCTCTCATGATTCATCTCCGTATGACCGGGCAACTGATTTACGACGGTAGGGAACGCTATGCTGCTGGTCATCCTAGCGACAATTTTACTGCCCACCTGCCCAACAAGCAGACCCGCATCATCCTCAAGTTCGAAGACGGCACGCTTTATTTCAATGATCAACGAAAGTTTGGCTTTATTAAATCTATCAAAACTCCAGAGGTAGAATCTGATTCGTTCATTAAAAAACTAGCCAAAGAACCTTGGGATATGACAGCGGAAGAATTACACGAAAAACTAAAAAGACACAAACAATCATCTATTAAAGCAACTATCCTGGATCAGACCGTCATCTGCGGTCTTGGCAATATTTACGCCGATGAGGCGCTTTTTGCCAGCAGAATTCATCCGGAACGAAAATGCGGCACTCTATCTATCGATGAAGTTAGACAATTGCTAAAAGCCGCCCGAAAGGTAATGCAAAACTCTATTGATTCTGGCGGCTCAACTATGGCCACATATGTAAAGGCTGATGGCACTAAGGGAGATTATCTAGAAAAATTCGCCAAAGTTTTTCATCGTGAGGGCCAACCTTGTTTAGTATGCGGTACCAAAATTATTAAAACTAGGGTTGCTGGTAGAGGTACCCATATTTGCCCTAACTGTCAAAATCTCCCTGACACAGCTCAAGCAAGCGCCTATCATTCTTCCGAAAGGAATTCAAAATGATTAAGATTTTTACAGGGGACGACCGCATTCGAGCTAAGACCGAAATCGAGAAACATCTTGGCAAAGACTATGAGGTAATTGACGGTGTGGATATTACTCCAAATGATCTCCCGAGTATTTTCTTAGGTTCATCACTTTTTGCTGATACCAGAAACATTCTCATCCGTGATTTTTTTCTTAACAAAACACTTCTCGAACATCTTCCAGAATACTTATCTACTCCACACAATATTATTATTTTTGAGTTAAAGCTCGATAAACGTTCCACCGCCTACAAGACAATAAAAGACAAAATTGAAATCAAAGAATTTTCTGCACCAAAATCACCCACAGTGATATTTGACATCTACAAAACTGCCAAATCAGATGGCAAAAAAGCCGTTGCTATGACAGAAGAAATCAGACATAGCGAAGACCCAATGATGTTTTTTGGACTTCTAGTTTCTCAGGCCATCAAAGATTACAATTTTAAACAGGGAAACAAAGAAAAGAGAGTCCTAAAAGAACTCTCTAAACTTGATTTAAATCTTAAAACTACTTCGTTTGAGCCTTGGCTTTTGATACAGGCTTTTTTGCTACGACTTTCGTCGTTTTAGGAGCTTTGGCGGCTGACTTCGTGGCCTTTTTTTCCAACTTAACTCCAGCTGCCTTGGCGATTTCGTATACTTTTGCTTTGCGACGTGCAGCGGTATTTTTCTTCATCAAGTCCTTTTTTACAGCTTTGTCATATTCGGATTGAATCTTGGCCAAAGACTCTGCGGTTGGCTTTGTCTTGAAAGCCTTCAAAGCAGCTTTGATATTTTTCTTGATTTCTACGTTATGCTCGGTTCGCTTTGTTGCCTGTCGAGCAGCCTTCTTGGCGGATTTAATAATCGGCATTTTCTTCCTATATAGATTAAAAATTAATGACTTTTCATTATTATAACTCTTTTATCTAAAAAAGTAAAGAGAAAATCACCTTGCGGTTTTCAAAAGCTTATGCTAACATCTACTTATAGAAAGGATAAAATATGCCAGACAACGGCGACGATGCAACCATCGTATCTAATACTCCAACTACTGCCCCTGTTGCACCAGCGGATGTTTCTGATAGCCAGACGCCAATTCCAGAGCCTGTCAATGACATAACCCCTCTTCCACCCACAAATGAACCAGAGGATATTCCCGAGGTTGCCCGTGAAGTAGCTGGCAAGATTAACGAAGCGCAAAACATCTTAATTGCACTTTCTAGTGACCCATCAGTAGACGAGATGGCTGCCGCCATTGGTCTTTCACTATTTCTTGATAGGCTAGGGAAACGTGCCACTGCTATTTATTCTGGTACCACCCCCAATGCGCTAGAATTTCTAAAACCAGAAGATACTTTTGAATCAACCGCCGATACGTTACAAGATTTTGTTATTGCCTTGAACAAAGAAAAAGCCGACCACCTTCGCTACAAGCTTGACGGAGATTATGTCAAAATCTATATCACACCATATCGCAACCGTATTTCAGAAGATGATTTGGATTTCTCGTACGGAGATTTTAATGTTGATTTAGTCTTAGCACTAGACGTAGCGAACGGCATTGATTTAGACTCTGCTCTAAGAGAGCATGGTCGCATTATGCACGACGCTGTCATCATTAATATTACCACCGGTAACCCTGGTAAATTAGGCGAAATCGAGTGGAGTGACAAATCAGCTAGCTCCGTCTCAGAAATGGTTGCCAAACTCCTTTATGCTACAAAAGGTGAATCCAGGCTTGAAAAAGAGGAAGCAACGGCCTTTCTTACTGGTATTGTGGCCGCTACCAATCGCTTTTCCAACGCAAAAACTACTGCCGAAACCATGCGAATGTCCTCTCGTCTTATGGAGTCTGGTGCCAACCAACAATTGGTTTCAAAAAATATTACTCCAGATGTAGATAATGAAATTATTTCTATGCCAGATAAGCTCCAGCAAGAGCAAAACGACGACCCTATCAACCTAAGTATCAGACATGACAATGAAGAATCCAGAGAAGAAATTAAAGAGGAACAAAAAGAAGAAGTAGATAAAGAACCAGAAAATACTCTCGAATTAGACGAAATAGAAAATAAAGAAGAACTAGAACAAGACAGGAGAGAATTGGAACAAAACAAAGAAGACGACGCTAGCAGCACCATAAACAAAGAGTCATCCTTACTGGATGATTTAAAGGCAGCCGAAGCCAGCCTATCCCACGCAGGCGCAGAAACCACTCCAGAGTCTAGCACCCAGCCATTCAAAATTGACAGTATGGGAGAAAGTGCTAGCCAACCCGCCCCACTCGTTCCAGAGAAAACGCCAGAAATTCCCGAGCCAACTCCCACTGATACGGAGCCAAGCACTACACAAACCGATTTAATCAGTGATAAACCAGAAAAGGTTATTCAGCCATCCAATGATTTAACGACCGAGTTTACCCAAGAAGGGGAACCAAACAAATACGGCCAAATGCTAGAAGATGCCTTAGCTGGGATAAATCCAACGGAAAGTACAATCTCGCAGCCATCATCCCCTGCACCATCACCAACCGAGCCAGCTCCGGCACCATTTGAGAACCCAGCCGCTATGAATACTCCAGTTGCTCCAACGTCCCCAGACATCAACGGTGTTCCAGAAATAAACTATGCTCCTATGCCAAATAATAACGACATATTGCCACCTCCCCCCACCCCACCAATAACACCCGCTATGCCCACCATAGAACCAACTCCCGAACCTCTAGGCCCCCAGCCCGCCATGCAAGACCAAGTCTATCAACCACAAGTTTCCGATCCAAGCGCTTTCAAAATTCCAGGAATGTAAAACGAGACTCATACCGAAGCCAGAAGCAAAGGTTTGAGTCTCGCTTTTTTATATTTTCGTGAAACAAAAATGGCGGATCCGACGAGACTCGAACTCGCGACCTCTGCCGTGACAGGGCAGCGCTCTAACCAACTGAGCTACGAATCCAATATCTTTATTATACTTCATTTTTAGACAAAAGACAACCCCCTTGCCTTTATAATAGATTCGTGATATAATTCCTAACAATATGACTATAAAAGTTACTAGAAAAGATCAAGGCGAAGCAAACGAAAACATCATACGTCGTTTTAATCGCAAAGTCCTCCAGAGTGGTATGATGCCCCTGAAAAAGTCGCAGATGCGTTTTAGCAAACCAATTTCAAAACGTGAGCGTCGTTTGAAGGCTATTATCCGTGAAGCTCGCAAGGCCGAAAAAACCGAGCGAATCAAACTAGGACTCAAATAATAAATCTCCCTCTATAGGGAGATTTATTATATTACCCATATATGCTATAATAACCCAAAAGGAGATTTATGATCATACTATTTGGTTTAGCTGGGTCGGGCAAGGGAACGCAGGGTAAAGCCCTCTCAGAGATTTTTGGATGGCGTTGGTTATCTGTAGGCGATGTAATTCGTCAAACCGGTGAATATAAAGAAATCATCGATCGGGGAGAATTAATCCCAGATACAGAAGTTATAAAACTAATGAACAAACAGATTGAAAAGGCCGAAGCTGAAGGCTTCGACGTTATTTTAGATGGATATCCTCGCGACAAAGAGCAAGCCGAATGGATTGCCGCAAATATGGCAGAGAAGATAGACGGTGCTATTGTACTGGAAGTACCCAAAGACGAACTTCTTGAACGACTTGCTCTTCGTGGGCGCGACGACGATAAAGAGCGTAGCAGTATCGAACGTCGTTTCGAAATCTTTGAACAAAATATTTCTTCAATCTTACCTCTACTAGAATCCAAAAATATACCTATCGAACACGTGGACGGAGTTGGCCCAGTAGAAGAGGTCACCAGCCGACTAGTCAAAGTTGTAAAGGAAATGAATCCAGAAGCATCCGAACAAGCCGATGACGTGAATGGCGAAGAAATCGAGCGAAGTTATGGTGAATAGAGAAACTTCTGACGAAAAAACCTTACAAGAAAAAATCACCGCCATGCGTGCGGGTGGTAAAATTCTTGGAAATCTACTGAGAGACCTAAAAGATTATGTCAAACCAGGTATGACAGGCAAGGAAATAGATGCTTGGGTCCGCAAAGAAATCATCGCCCGTGGTGCAGAAGTTGCCTACGATATGCTAGACGATGATTTTCCTGGTGCAATTTGTATTTCTATCAACGACGAGTTAGTACACGGCGCCCCAACTGATGAAATTTTGGAAGAGGGGGACAAAGTGTCATTCGACTTAGATATTTATTATAAGGGCTATTTTACAGATTCTGCTTTTACTATGTTAGTAGGCAATACCGGTTCTCCTGCAGTCAAGAAAATGATTTCCGTGACCGAATCCGCGATGTGGGAAGGCATTGAACAAGTTAAGCCTGGCGCAACTATTGGTGATATTGGCCATGCTGTAGAAATGGTACTAAAAAAAGGCCACCTTGGTGTCATAGAAAACTATATCGGTCATGGCATTGGCAAAACTATGCACGAATCCCCAGAAGTTCCTAATTATGGTAAAAAAGGCCACGGTTACAAACTCGTCGAAGGTGACACTATCTGCATCGAACCCATGTCCTGCCTCGGTAAACCCGCCAACTACGTCGACAAAGACGATCATTGGACCGTCAAGATGAAAGACGGCAGCATCGGCTGCCACTGCGAACACACCATCCTTGTCACTGCAAATGGTTATGAAGTCTTGACCCTATCAGACTAGGATGGGTGACACGAATAGAGAGACTCCCAAAATGTTTGCTTTGGTAAAATTTTGGAGGGAGAATTCGTGGCGGGACCCGTCCTAGTGTGTTATAATAAACTTATGGATAACGATAAACGCTTTGTTACCGGTCTTGATGTCGGCACTGAAAATGTTCGAGCCATCATTGCTACCGTTTCTAAATCTGGCGAAATCGCCATTGTGGGATACAACGAGGGCAAGTCCGCCGGTATGAGAAAAGGTATCCCAGCCAATCTCACTGGTCCAGCCGAAGCAATTGACCGAATGCTTGGCGATGCTGAGCGTATGGGCGGATACGATGTTCGTAATGCCTATGTTTCTATTAATGGTTCAACAGTTATCTCTACGCATACCGAGGGAATGATTGCTGTAGGCACTGTAGAGCACGAAATCAACCTAGAAGATTTAGACAGAGTAGAAGACGTTGCTGTTACTGGCCGTATCCCAGCCAACCGAGATGTTTTAGATGTTATTCCGCTAGAATATGCTCTAGATGGCCAAGGTGGCATCAAAGATCCTATTGGCATGTCTGGAGCCCGTCTCGAAATGCGAGCCTGTGTAATTTCGGCACTTACTCCTAATTGTGAAAATCTCAGAAAAGCCACCGCTACCGCCGATGTAAAAGCCGACAGGTTAGTTCCTAGCGTTGTAGCTGCCGCCAAAGCCGTATTATCTGAGCGCCAAAAAGAAAACGGTGTCGCCGTAATAGATTTAGGGGCCTCTACAACATCAGTTGCCGTTTACGAAGAAGGCGATTTGCAATATGTCGGTGTAATACCAGCGGGCTCTAATAATATCACGAACGATCTCGCAATTGTGCTTGCAATCGATCCTACCTTGGCCGAGGAAATAAAAACCCGCTTCATCACTGGTGATTTTGACACAGAAAAAAGTCCAGCCATCAAGGTCGGTAGGGAAGGAAAAGACGAGCGCGTCTTTGACCGCAAAGAAGTTGAGGAAGTAGTAAAAGCTCGCCTAGAAGAAATCTTCAGTGAAATTCGCAAAAAACTTAAATCTGCCAAATATGACCAACGCTTACCAGAGGGCATTATCCTCACGGGCGGTGGCGCTAAGATGCGGAGCATAGACTTATTTGCCAAAAAAATTCTCGAAGCTGCAGTTAAAGTCGGTACCCCTAAAAACCTAAACGGTATATCGGAATCCGTAGAAAAACCAGAGTTTGCCACCGCTGTGGGTTTAGCCTTACTTGCTGCCGAGGAAAATGCCATTCAGACTCAAGCCAACAAGAAACCTGCCAAAAAGTCAAAATCCGATTCAAAGGCGGGTTTCATCAAAAAACTCTTCAATAAATTTTGACTTCATAAAACCCTTGATTTAGGGATGGAATAGATGTATAATAACAGTATATTTTTAAAGCGAGGTGAATTATGCCAGAAGTAAAACCAATAGAGGTGGAAAGTAAAGCTAGTCTTAAAGTCGTAGGAGTTGGCGGGGCCGGCGGTTCCGCTGTTGAGCGCATGAAAGAAGTGGGCCTTTCTGGCGTAGAATTTGTTGCAATTAACACTGATGCACAGGCTTTGCACCATTCACCTGCAGACGTAAAAGTACACATCGGAAAAGGTCTAGGCGCAGGCGGTGATCCAGAAAAAGGTCGCGAAGCTGCCGAGGAAGGTCGTGAGGCAATCGACAAAGCTCTAGATGGTGCCGATATGGTATTTATCACACTTGGTGCTGGTGGTGGTACCGGTTCCGGAGCTGGCCCAATTGTCGCCGAAGAATCTCGCAAGAAGGATATCCTAACCGTAGGCGTCGCTACAAAACCATTCACTTTCGAAGGCGCACGTCGTCGCGCAAACGCTGAAGTAGCGATAGATAAGCTCGCTCGTCAGGTAGATGCACTAATTACTATTCCTAATGACCGTCTTCTGCAGACCATCGATCCTCGCACCCCACTCCTTGAAACTTTCAAAATCGCAGACGACGTCTTGCGTCAGGGCGTCCAGGGTATTTCCGAATTAATTACTGAACACTCCCTTATTAACCTAGATTTTGCAGATGTCAAAGCCATCATGAAAAACGCCGGTTCGGCACTCATGGGGATTGGTCGTGCATCAGGTGAAAACCGTGCCGTAATTGCCGCTCAACAAGCCGTCGAATCTCCACTTATCGAAGTCAAAATCGAAGGTGCTCGTGGTGTTTTATTCTCAGTCGCTGGCGGATACGATATGTCTATGTCCGAAATCCAAGAAGCTGCCGAAGTTATCACCGGAGCCGTTTCTCCAGACGCCAACATCATCTTTGGTGCTTCAATTCGCCCAGAGCTAGAAGACGAAATCGTTGTTACCGTTGTTGCTACGGGATTTGATTCTGACTATTATGACGATAGGACCGAACCTACCTCTGCATCAGATTTATCGGTAGATTCTTCCAACGAGAAATCTTCCGCCGAAGCCAAAGATTTTGCACTAGAGAATAAGTCCAATATGTGGGATTCTATCAAAAATGAGCCAGAGCCAGAACCCGTCGCTAGCGACGACGATATGGATATTCCACCCTCTCTCAGAGAACGCCTAAAAGGAAAAAAGAAGAAAGATTAATCCAGAAAGGATATACGGATGGAACGAAAATTCCGTATTGGAGATAGCAAAGTTCTAGAAAGCCGAGAAACGGTAGACGGGACCATGATTCGACGTCGCCGAGAAACTTCAGATGGTCATCGCTTTACTACTTACGAACGCATCGAAATGCCCCCACTTACCGTTACTAAGCGTAGTGGCAACAAGGAGATTTTTGATCGCGACAAATTACTCCTGGCCGTTCGTCGTAGTGTAGGTAAGTTCTTTAATTCTGAGCTAGAAGTTGAAGACGTCGTCAATCGCGCCTCGGATATCCTATACAGTTATGGTACTGACCAAATTACTTCCAAACAAATCGGCGAAGCTGTCCTCGATGTCCTCGCCGAAGTCAACGAAGTCGCCTACGTCCGTTTCGCTTCTGTCTTCCGTGAATTCAAAACCCTAGAAGACTTCGAGAATATCCTTAGAGAGCAAAAGAGAAAGAAACATGACGGGTGACGAATTTGGTACGACGATTCTATATCGACGGGTGACGGCCCTGGAAGGGGACCCCAAAATATTTTGCTTTAGCAAAAATTTTGGGGAAGGAGAAGGGCCAGCAGGACCCGTCGATAGAAAGGGCATGACATGAGAGTCGTCTGTATTTATAGGGATAATCAAGACTACTCTAGATCCGTCAATGAGTGGCTTGAGAACATCCGTCGCCAAACCGGCAGGGAAATAGAAACCATGGACCCAGATCAAAATTCAAGCTTTTGTGAAGCTTATGATATAGTAGAATATCCTACCATTTTGGCATTAGGCGAACGTGGTGAAGTTCGTGCTGCTTGGCGCGGTAAAGAGCTTCCACTAATCAACGAAGTATTATATTATATGATTTAAGGAGTAAAATGGAATTATTAAAAGATTTATTCGATAATCTCTGGGTTCAAAGAACTTTCTGGTCAATTATCGTTATTTTTATTAGCATATTAATATATTACATTATCTCTAGATTTCTAAATGCTAGAGAAAAGAAAAACTCAAAAATTCTTTCCAACAAGAAGAACAAAACTTTTATTCGGATGCTAAAGAGCCTTGTCGGTAGCGCATTGGCCATCATTACTGTACTTACTATCCTTCAGATTTTTGGCGTCAACGTCACCTCTATGCTTGCCGGTGTTGGCATTGCTAGTATCGTGATTGGCTTCGCCTTGCAAGATGCATTGAAGGATATCATTCGTGGTTTCGAAATTGTTTCAGATAGCTATTACGAAATCGGCGATCTCATCAAATACGGCGACAACCTAGGCCAGGTTCTATCAGTTACACTTCGTACCACCAAAATTCAGGATATCAACACCATGAACATCGTTTCTATTGCCAATCGCAATATTGATAAGGTCGAAGTAGATCAAGGCTATGTCTACATTCCAATCCCTATGCCATATGAGTTAAAAGTAGAGCGAGCTGAGGGAATCATGCAGACAATCGTAAAAGAACTTCAAAAACAAGAAAGAATCACCACCGCTACTTATCAGGGAATCACTGCATTTGAGGCATCATCGCTGAACTATCAGGTATTTATCACCTGCGACCCGATGAACCGCCTCCAAGCTCGTCGCGACGCTTTGCGTGTCATCTATACCACCCTAGAATCCAACAAAATCCATATCCCCTATACTCAGCTCGACCTTCACAACAAATAGCTGGCTTGTCATCTATTTGGCAAGGGAAACAATCACATCGTAAGTTTGATTAGTGCAAACCTTAGAACACAAATCTAGCTTGACCTGCTCAGGTGTGGTATAATAATACAAAGCGCCTGAGCAGTTATCACCTGCAAGCTAGTGGAAGAACGGGGACCACCCTTATTAGACCCACTCGTGAATCCGCGTAAGAGATTAATTAAGCGCCGGCACCCAACCGGAAATTGGATGGTACCGCTCCAAATATCTCGGAGTTCCAATGGTAAAACCATTGGTTTTTTAATGAAAGGAGCAATATGAAATACAAAGCCGGACAAAGAAAAAAAGCTTTAGAATACGAAAAATCCATTGCCAAGTGGTGGAAAAAGAACAAAACTTTTGAACAATCGGTTGAAAACCGCCCAGAGGATAAATCCTATGTTTTTTATGACGGCCCCCCATTTATTACTGGCAACCCTCACCATGGCACACTTCTTTCTAGTATTGTCAAAGACGCTGTTCCTCGCTTCTGGACTATGAACGGTTACCATGTAGAGCGCAAATGGGGTTGGGATTGTCACGGGCTTCCAGCAGAGAACTTTGTTGAGAAACAACTTGGCATTACTGACCGTCGCGAAATTGGTACCAAATGGAGCCTAGAAGATTACATTATTAAAGCTCGCGAATCCATGGTTGCTAATTCCGAAACTTGGCGTTCCACCATTGACCGCATCGGCCGCTGGGTAGATTTTGATAATTGTTATCGCACTATGAACAAGGATTTTATGGAATCCGTCTGGTGGGCTTTCAAACAGCTCTATGACGCAGGCAAAATCTACGAAGGTCGCAAGGTTCTAATGTATGACACCAAATTCGCCACCCCAGTATCCAAGGCTGAAGTCACTATGGATAACGACGCCTACCAGACCGTTACCGACCCAAGCGCTTATGTTAAGTTCAAGTCTGGCGACGAATATCTCCTGGCCTGGACTACCACGCCGTGGACCTTGCCGGCTAATCTAGCACTTGCTGTGAACCCTGATTTAGACTACGGTGTTTACGACATTGACGGTGAGAAACTTATTGTCGCCCTAGAGCGCGGCAAAATCCTCTTTGGGGGGCAGAAGCCTGAAAAAGCTTTCAAGGGCACTGCGTTAGTTGGCAAAAAATACGAACCCATCATCGAAGTTGCCGACGGTCTGTTTGACCTCGGTCTCCGCGGCGACAAAGGAACAATTCTTCGCAAGGACACCTATACCGTCCTCCCCGGCGATTTTGTCTCCGCCGAAGACGGTACTGGTATAGTTCATATCGCCCCAGCTTATGGTGAAGACGACTATGCTCTGGCTCAGAAATACGAAATAGATTTTGTTGATTGTCTCGATGAAAATGGCTATTATCTTCCCGAAATGGCCGAAGAATTACATAAAATCGGCGTCCGTGATACCGATACAAACGGCATTGGAGTCTGGGCTGGTAATAAATTTATCGCCAAATGCCTAGAGGAGAAGGGGATTATTTATAAGATTGATTATATTCAACATGAATACCCATTCAACCCAAGAAGTAAAGAGCGCATCATTTACCGTGCTTTCCCGAGCTGGTTCTTTGATATTGACAGCCAAAAGCAACTAATGCTAGAAGAAAATGAAAATATCAATTGGTTCCCAGCTTATCTCAAACATGGTCGTTTTGCTAAGAATATCGAGCAGGCCCCAGATTGGAATCTTTCGCGTGACCGTTTTTGGGCTACCGCCATGCCCGTCTGGAAATCCGAAGAAGGAACTGTTCTGGTAATCGGCTCTTACGATGAATTAAAGCAATACTCCGGCAAAGAGTTAGATGACTACCATCGCCCCTGGGTCGATGAGATTGAATTTGATGCGTATGTTTCGGACGGACGGGTTCTACATGGACGGGTGACGGCTGCGGAGGGGGACCCCCGCCGAGCTTGCGAGGTGGGGGAGGACAGCAGCCGGCAGGACCCGTCCAGAGAAGACGCTCATCTAGAGCATTTCACCCGCATCGAGAAAGTCCTCGACTGCTGGTTCGAATCCGGCTCCATGCCATTTGCTCAGCTCCATTATCCGTTTGAAAACAAGGAGAAATTCGAAGCAAACTACCCCGCCGACTTCATCGTCGAGTATGTCGGTCAGGTTCGCGCGTGGTTCTACTATGTCCACGCCGTCAACACTGCTCTAGCGAGCATCGGCGCCTTTGGCGAAAAAGCGAAAAAAGGCCACAAGAACGCTTTCAAGAATGTGATTACTACTGGGACTTTGGCAGGGAATGATGGTCGCAAAATGAGCAAATCTCTCGGTAATTTTACCGATCCGAACGAACTCATGGACCAGTACTCCGCCGATGCTCTCCGCTTCCTCTTACTCAGCTCTCCAGTCCTTTCCGGTGAAGATTTCGCCCTCCTCGATAAAGACGTCTCCGATGTCAATCGCAAGCTTGCTATGATATGGAATGTCTACGACTTCTTCACCACCTACGCCGAAGTGGAAGGTCTAGGCCCGGAGGATTTAGAGAGCTCATTAAAGTGCTTAGCGCCCGAAGATAATGCTTTTAGAGGACGCTCCGGAGGTTACGACCGAGGTAGCGAGGAGCGCGAGCCCCGTAACGACGGGCGCGAGCGACTCCGGTCCGAAAAGAGCATTACTTCGGGTGCTCTCAGTGATTGCGAGCCGAGCACGTCGAGAAATGGCACTTCAAATCCTCTAGATACCTGGATTATCTCTCGTATCTACCAGCTCAGGGATGAAATCACCGAGGGCATGGAAGAATACAATATCCCTAAAGCCCTAGAAGGCGTCTTACCATTCATAGATGACCTTTCTAACTGGTTTGTCCGTCGCTCTCGTCGCCGCTTCAGTAAAAACGACGACACGAGAGATAAAATGCAGGCCTTTGCCACGCTTTACTTTGTCCTGATTTATCTCACCAAAATCCTTGCTCCGTTTACTCCGTTCCTTGCCGAGGAATTATATCAAAAAATGACCGGCAAGTCAGAATCGGTCCATCTATTAGATTGGCCAGAATCCGGCGTCATCGATACTGATATACTAGAACAAATGTCCCGCACCCGTCAGATTATCACAGATGCCCTAGCTCTTCGTATGCAAAAATCCGACTCCGAGCAACAAATCAAAATCCGCCAACCCCTCTCTAAACTCACCTACGATGGCGATAAACTCGACGATTTCTACGAACAAATCATTGCCGAAGAAGTGAATGTGAAAGAAGTCGAAAATAGCGACAACTTCACGCTTGACAAAACTCTCACCCCAGAACTTCTAGAAGAGGGAAGAGCTCGTGAACTAATCCGCGCCATCCAAGCCGCCCGCAAACACGCCGGCCTTCAAGTTGATGATGAAATTAGGCTATCTCTCTCTTGCGACTTACCTAATAGTTTCGAAAATCTAATCAAGTCTGAAGTTAATGCTACCGAAATCAATCAAACCAGTAACTATTCTCACGATGAAATCGCCAAATTGAACGGTGAAAACGTCACGATTTCACTGGAAAAGGTATAGCTTCACAATAATAAACTCAATCTAGAGAGCATTTGATAAACCCAATTATTTTTGAGTTTTTTCAGGGACTATTTCTCTGTTAATTTGACAACTACACCATTTTTTAGCATAAACACTATTGACAAATTTAACAAAGTGTGCTACACTAGAATCAAGTTAGAAAACAAAATAAACAATCTAACAAATAAAACAAAAAGGAGAACAAAAAATGAGTTTCGAAGCATTCCAAAATGAAGAGTTATATGTCCCTGATAAAAATATTAAACTCAAAAGAAAACTAGGCCACGATGCGCTCTATGGTTATAACGATAAAATATAAACTAGTTCATCTCAGTTTTGCAGTAATTCACAGAAAGGCATCCCAATGTGATAAAAGACCACACAATGATCAATTTACTAAAACCGAACATATTGTTCGGTTTTTTATAGGGGCTTCCCAAGAACAACAGAATATGGTACAATAGTACTATCTAATAAAGGAATTATATGAAAAAAGCAGTCATATTGGTCGGCGGGAAACAATACCTCGTCGCCGAAAAAGAGACCCTACGGGTGGACCTCCTCCCGGCAGGCACCAAAG
>CAYXTS010000002.1:0-61730 GCA_964468665.1 uncultured Candidatus Saccharibacteria bacterium | reverse complement strand
GGTATCGGCGGTGGGGTTTGATGCGGGATACATTATGTCGGATTACCAGATGGGGAACTATGGGTCGATGAGTGAGGGGGAAATTCAGGCGTTTTTGACGGCAAGAAATGGGTGCGGGAATCGGGATTATAACTATTATTTGCAGTTGTCGGCAAATCGAAGTTATACTTGGCATTGGGCGGACGGGCATTTTGTGTGTTTGAGTGAAGAGAGATTTGGTGATGGGGAAGTGATTGGCTCGGGGGAGACGGCGGCGCATATTATTTGGCAGGCGGCGCAGGATTATCGGATAAATCCGCAAGTTTTGATTGTGAATTTGCAGAAGGAGAGTTCACTAGTGACGGATCCGATTCCTAATAATGGTGATTATCGGAAGGCGATGGGCTATGGTTGCCCGGATGCAACGGGGTGTGCAGTGAGGTATTATGGGTTTAAGAATCAAGTGCGAAATGCGGCGGCGTTGTTTCGGACAGTGATGGATGGTGGATGGACGAATTATCCGGTGGGGAATAATTATATTGCATATAACCCGAATGCGGCCTGCGGCGGGTCGGTGGTGAATGTGAGAAACCGGGCGACTTCGGCATTGTATAGATATACGCCGTATCAGCCAAATGCAGGGGCATTGGCGGCTGGATATGGAACGGCGACTTGTGGAGCGTATGGGAACAGGAACTTTTATTTGTATTTTCAGGATTGGTTTGGTGGGATAACATCGGAGGGGTATCCGTCAGTGGGGCAAGTAAATGCAAGCGTGGCTGGCGTATCTGATGTGGGGTCGGATTTAGGATTGGAATATCAAGCACATTTGGAACATTTTGGTTGGATGGGATGGACTTCGGGGGCAAGGGCGGTTGGTAGCGTAGGGTATTCATTAAGAATGGAGGCGTTGCAATTGAAATTGAAGGGTGTTTCGGATGGTGGTATTGAATATCGGGTACATGTGGAAGATGTGGGGTGGATGAATTATGTGAAGGATGGCGCTGCGGCGGGGACCACTGGACAAAGTAGGCGCGTTGAGGCTGTGCAAATTAGATTAACTGGTGATGTGGCAAAAAGATATGATGTGTATTATCGGGTACATGTGCAAGATATTGGGTGGATGGGTTGGGTGAAAAATGATGAGGTGGCTGGAACAACAGGTAGAGGGTTAAGGATGGAGGCGGTACAAGTGAGATTAGTGAAGAAGGATTTAGGGTATGGACCAAGTGTGAGCGTGCATGTGGCCGAAATTGGCTGGATGGACTATGTGCGAGGAGGAAATAAGGTTGTTGGAACTACTGGCAGGGGGTTAAGGATGGAGGCGATTAAGATTAAAAAAGCCGATGGTGGGGTTTTGCCGACGGGGGAGATTTCGTATCGGGCGCACGTGGCAAACATAGGGTGGATGAATTGGGTTTCGAGTGGCGTTGCGGCGGGAACTACGGGTAGAGGTCTGCAGATGGAGGCGGTACAAGTGCAGCTTAATGGTGAATTGGCGAAGAAATATGATGTATATTACAGGGCGCATGTGCAAGATATTGGTTGGATGGCATGGGTGAAGAATGGGGAAGTTGCGGGAACTACTGGTAGGGGGTTAAGGATGGAGGCGGTGCAGGTGGAGTTGGTGGGGAAGTAGATTGCTCTGCATGGATAGTGATAATGGTGTTGGATATGATAAAATATATGTATGAAGAGAAGAAACTGGATTTGGTGGGTTGGGGTTTTGATATTGTTGATATGTGTGGCGGTTGGGGTGGTTGTTTGTGGGCTTATGAATGGTTGGTTTAGTAGTATGGGTGATGGATCGGCTTTGGCAAAGAGGGGGTTGCCAAATCATGGGGTTCCGGTGATGGAAATTTCGTTGGCTGATGGGTTAGAACTTTCGGAGATTGATAATGGTTCGAAAGAGACAATATACGAGGGGAACAGTGTGGATGTGTATTCTGGTAGTGGGGTGACACAGTATGAGGATGTTGAAGTGAAGGGGAGAGGGAATACGACATGGGGGCAAGTAAAAAAGCCGTATCAAATTAAGTTTAGTAAAAAAGTTGATTTATTGGGGATGGGGGAGGCAAAAAAATGGGTATTGCTCGCAAATTATTTTGACGCTAGTTATATTCGAAATGATATTGCGTTGCTATTGGCAGAAATGGTGGGTATTGAGCATAATCACAGGGGGGAGTTTGTAGAATTATATGTTGATGGGGATTATCGGGGACTGTATTATGTTGTGCAGAAGATTGAGATTGCGAAGGGCTCGGTGGATTTAAGAAATGAGGGCAGTGCATTGTTTGAAATTGATACGCTGCATAAGGCCGAAGAAGAATGTTATACTACATATTTAGGGGAATGTTTAGTTTTGAAGGATGCAAATTTTGGTGAAGATACAGAAGACGAATTAATAAAAAAATTTGTGGCGGATTTAAATGAGGCGGAAAAAGCAGCTGAAAATGGGGATTTTGAAATTGTGGCAAGAATTCTTGATGTAGATTCTTTTGTAAAATACTTTTTAGTTAATGAGTTTACGGTTAACCCTGATGCCTATACTTCAAGTTTTTATTTGTATAGGAATGATGCTGGGAAAGTTGCGGCTGGACCGGTGTGGGATTTTGATTTTGCGTTGGCAAATCGAGCGTGGAGTTGGTGGACAGAAGAGACGTTCTTCTCGCCGGATGAGAGTATGATTCGTAAAAGAAACGCTTTTGGGCATGAAGGTTTTGAGGAAGACAAGAATACTTCGAAAATGTTTTATTATTTAATGGATATGCCGGAGTTTAGAAATGAAGTAAAAAGGATTTTTGCAGAAAACATGAGTGGACGGAGTAGAGAAGTGGCGGCCGCGATTGATAATAGGGTCGAGAGAATTTATTATGCCGCAATAAATGACGGGTTAAAATGGGATAGAGATGAATTCCAGACGGAACTTAAAGAATTAAAACAATGGATTATGCAACGATATAAACATTTTGAAGATGAATATGGAGAAACGAGTATTGATAGACGAATGGTTAGCTTACAATAGCTAGTGATTATGGTATAATTGTATTAGGAGAATTGTGATTATGGCAAAGAGACACAATAAAAAGCGAACTATGATAGCGTGGGTGACTGTTTTGGTGATTTTGGTTGTGGTGGCTATGGTTGGAATGCTGATTTGGAATAATGTGCGCCAGAACAATGATGCAGATGGAGATACTGAGGCAAGTGAAGTAGAAGAGAACGTAACTGAGGGTAAAAAGGGGATTTATGAGGATGAGGACAAAGAAACAGAAGAGGTAGATAACGAAGTGGACGAAAAGAAGGTAGTGCAATATGATGGAGAAGATCCGAATAAGGCGAATGATTTGTCTGGTGTAGTAACTTATGCAGCCGTAAATGGCGGAACCTTAACTATTCGGGTAAATATCGACCAATATTTAACTGAGGGGGAATGTAAGTTGACATTGAGTCGCGATGGTGCTACTATTTATAATAGTAGAGCAAACATTATTGGGGTGGCTTCGACTTCTTCTTGTGAAGGATTTGATGTGCCCACAGGTGGACTTGGGGGAGGAAAGACAGAAATTGTAATAAATATAAGCGCGGGCGAACGTAGTGGCGTGATCCGCGGAGAGGTAAATGTCTAATGAAAGGGCGTCGAAGTAAGAGAATCTATCTTGCAATGTTGGGGGTATTTGTAGCAGTGGCGTTGTTTAGTTTTCTGGTGCAAAGATTTAAAGAAATAAGTGATGCGGAGGCGGCGTCGACAGCGGGATTTGATGCAGGATATATTGTATCGGATTATCAGATGACAAATTATAATTCGATGAGTGAGGCGCAGATTCAGGCGTTTTTGAAGGCGCACAATAGTTGCAATGATACAAACACGGGTAAGTATACGGCTGGGCCAAAAGTTTCGTATTATTCAGAGACGACACCGTATACTTGGCATGTAGCGAATGGGCATTTTGTGTGTATGGCGGATGAAAACATTAATGGCGAGTCGGCGGCGCATATTATTTGGAAGGCGGCACAAGACTATAAGATTAATCCACAGGTTTTGATTGTAGTATTGCAAAAGGAACAAGCTATTGTAACTGATACCTTCCCGCACAGTATTCAATATCGTTCGGCGATGGGCTATGGTTGTCCGGATACGGCGCCTTGTTCGGCTTCGTATGCTGGATTTAAGAATCAGGTGCGAAATGCGGCTTCGATGTTTAGAACGGTGATGGACGGCGGATGGAGTAACTATCCGGTAGGAAATAACTATATTCAATACAACCCGAATGCTTCTTGTGGCGGTTCGAATGTGAATATACGGAATAAGGCGACGTCGGCCTTGTATAGATATACGCCGTATCAGCCAAATGCAGGGGCACTGGCGGCTGGTTATGGAACAGCGGCTTGTGGGGCGTATGGGAATAGGAATTTTTATTTGTATTTTCAGGATTGGTTTGGTAATGTAACATGGGATGGCTATCCGTCGGTGCAAAAGGTGAATGAGAGTGTGAATGGGGTGAAGAATGAAGGGTCGGATTTGGGGGTGCAGTATAGGGCGAACTTGGAGCATTATGGATGGATGAATTGGGTTGATGGTGCGAAAGCGGCTGGCAGTGTGGGATATTCGCTGAGAATGGAAGCGTTACAGTTGAAATTAAAGGGCGTTTCGGATGGCGGCATTGAATATCGGGCACATGTAGAGGATACTGGTTGGATGGATTATGTTAAGGATGGCGCGGTGGCAGGGATGACTGGAAAAAGTAAACGTGTTGAAGCTGTGCAAATTAGGTTAACTGGAGATGTGGCAAAAAGGTATGATGTGTATTATAGGGTTCAAGTGCAAGATATTGGCTGGATGAAATGGGTGAAAAATGATGAAATTGCGGGGACGACTGGCCAGAGTAAGAGAGTAGAAACTATCCAGGTGAGGATAGTAAAGAAGAAATTAAATGACGGACCAGAATATTCAGTGCACGCGCAAGATTACGGCTGGATGAGTTGGAAGAAGAATGGTGAACTAGCTGGCACAACTGGGCAAAGTAAAAGGCTGGAGGCTATTAAAGTCAAGTTGCCCGAAAAACTAGCTAATGACGGAAGTATAGAATATCGTGTGCATGCGCAGGATTATGGATGGATGAACTGGATGAAAAACGGTGAGTTGGCCGGAACAACTGGGCAGGCAAAGAGATTGGAAGCGATTGAGATAAAATTGAATGGTAAAATGGCGGATAAATATGATGTGTATTATCGCGTGCATGCGCAAGATTACGGTTGGATGAGTTGGAAGAAGAATGGTGAACTAGCTGGCACGACTGGGCAGGCAAAGAGATTGGAAGCGATTGAGATAGAACTGGTGAAGAGATAATTTGAATACTTTATGTTACTTGTTTTTCTTGGGGAAAATAATAGATTTTGCTCTTTGGAGCTTTGACACAAGATGCCAGCTTTTACTATTCAATATTGCGTGGAGCTGGTTCTGCTGATCAGAAATAATAGTTTTGAGATTATTGTTTGTTATGGTGAGATTTTTGTTTTGATTGTTCAGATTGTTGTTCTGAATCCAACATTGTTCTGCGAGTTCTTGAAGTGATGATTGGTCCATTGCTTTCATCTCTATGGAGAAGAAAAGTTTTTGGCCTTTTTTGAATGATCCATAAAACTTAATTGTGCTTCGTCCGATGCAAAAGGCTATTTTATTGTGATATTCTATTGAGCCGAAAAACAACAGATGATCGTAAACTGGCCTAAAAATGATGTTTTGACAACTGATGCCAATTGAATTTGTTAAATTAATCTCTATCTCACTAGTGTCGTTTGGTATTGTAGTGTTGATTTGATAAGTCTGAGCATCCTTTTTTTGATAATTATAGATATAGTATTTGTTGAAATTAAAATCTTCATCTGGATTACCGTAATAAATGTGGCAATCGGTGATTCTGGTGGGAGAAAGGTGCTTTGAACTGTAAAACCATGGGTTATTCCATACATTAAGGTTAATTGTATTGATCTTTAAATGGGTTTTCCATATGGCGTACATAAAACTTAACTGATCTCTTTTGCTATGATTTAAAATTGTTTCAAACCATATGTTCATGGTTTTTATGACTTTTGGGTCATTGTGTCTTTTAATAAACACAGTCATTTCATATAAACCTAGATCGTCTGGAAATTGTTCTTGATCTAGAAAATTGAGAGTGTCTAGAATGTTATTTTTTGTTTCCTTCCGAAAATTCAAACAGGCGATTGCTTCTTCATGAATGGATTTTCTTTGGCTATGCTTAAAAGCTGCGAATGAGGCTTCTTTCAAGTATTTTTTAACAAAATTTGCGATACTTTGTTGCCAGATAACTGCGCCATCCATCCAAACGCTGATGTCGTAGTTTTCGCTAATAATTGGATGACCGAGCATTTTGATTTTTCGGGAAAGATAGTGGTTGTCTAGGTTGCTATCTTTTATTGGGATAAGTTTCCAGGTCTTGGATTTAAGGTTTGGATTGTTCGTGAAACATAAGTAATCTACATTTTTTTCGGGATTATCAATTTCGTGTAGTTTATCATAATCTCCAGTGATACAAGTGTAAACGCAAATTCTTTTGCTCATATTCGAATTATAACATCTTTGAGCATAGTTTAAAAGCTTAATCTCTTTTGAATAAATCGCGAGTATAAACTTTGCGTGGGACGGAAGATATTTGGCTGTCTAATCTGTTAGCTAGAATAATGTCACTTTCATTAATGAAGGTATCGATTTTTTTAATGACGGGGTAACCGTTAAAGACGGAAGTTTTTAAGGTTGGCTCATAAACAATGACTTTTACACTATGGACGGTTAATATTTTGATGATGTCTTGAATTGCGCTAGAACGAAAATTATCAGAGCCAGTTTTCATTGTAAGGCGATATATTCCGACAGTTTTTGGGTTATTTGCAAGAATAGTTTTGGCGATGTGCGATTTGCGAGTTTGATTTGCCTTGACAATGGCTTCGATAAGGTTTTGAGGAACATCGTGGTAATTTGAAAGTAATTGCTTGGTGTCTTTAGGTAAACAGTAGCCACCGTAGCCAAAAGATGGATTGTTGTAATAATCGCCGATGCGTGGATCAAGAGATACGCCCTTAATGATGTCGGAAGTATTGAGATTTTTGATTTCGGAGTAAGTATCAAGTTCGTTGAAATAAGCAATACGGAGGGCGAGGTATGTGTTGGAGAATAGTTTTACTGCCTCAGCTTCGGTAGAGTGCATGTATAATACAGAGGGGTTATTTAGTGTGCAGCCTTTTAGAATTTTGCCAAACTGATGAGCTTCGGGGGTTTTATCACCTATAATGATTCGAGAGGGGTAAAGGTTATCATAGAGAGCTTTACCTTCGCGAAGGAATTCGGGTGAAAAAATGATGTTGTCATAACTGTATTTTCGACGGACGTTTTTGGTATAGCCTACGGGTATGGTGGATTTAATAATAATGGCAGCTTTGGTGTTGACATTTAGAATTTTTTCTAAAATGTTTTCGACGCTGGAAGTGTCGAAGTTATTAGTTTTATCATCGTAGTCAGTGGGGGTGCTAATAATGATAAAACTTGCATCCGTGAAGGCCGTTTTATAGTCTAGGGTTGCGGTGAGATTGAGGGATTTCTCTTTGAAATATTTTTCAATATATTCGTCTTTAATAGGTGAGATGCGTCGATTAATCATATCAACTTTTTCGGGTATGATGTCGAGGGCAATAACTTCGTGTTTCTCGCTTAATAGTGTTGCGAGAGATAGGCCGACGTAACCGGTACCAGCAATGGCAATTTTCATTTTAGTTTTTCTCCGTAGTAGTTTTTATACCAGTTTACAAATTTATTGAGACCAGCACGGAGGCTCGTGGATGGTTTGTAATTGAAATCCTTCTCTAATGTAGTTGTGTCGGCATATGTAATGGCTACATCACCAGGTTGCATTGGAACAAGTTTTTTATGGGATTCAAAATCATAGTTTTTTGGAAGAAGGTTCGCTGCTACAAGTTCTTCTTGGAGGATGGTAATGAATTCTAATAAATCCACTGGATTACCGTGACCTATATTGTATAGTTTATAGGGTGAAATAGGGAGGCCGTCTTTGCCGAGTTTTTTAATTGGTGGATGAGGGATAATTCGCATGAGTCCTTCAATAATGTCGTCGATATAGGTGAAGTCACGTTTACAATTGCCGTAGTTGAAAATTTCAATATTTTCGTTATGAATAAGTTTGCTAGTGAAGTTAAAGTAGGCCATATCAGGACGACCAGCTGGGCCGTAGACGGTGAAGAATCTAAGACCGGTAGACGGTATATTATAGAGTTTAGAATAAGCGTGTGCGAGCAGCTCGTCGGACTTTTTAGTAGCGGCATAGAGGCTAATGGGAGTATCGACCTTATCCTCTATTGAATAGGGTATTTTAGAGTTTTCGCCATAGACGGACGATGAAGATGCGTATACCAGGTGTTTGATTGGGTTGGTTTTGCAGGCCTCTAATACATTATAAAAACCAATGAGATTACTTTCTATGTAAATATCTGGATTCTCTATACTGTAACGAACCCCGGCTTGAGCTGCAAGATGGATGACGTAATCTGGTTGAAATTGTTCGAAGGCTTCTAATAATTTGGGTTTGTCGGCAATATTAATCTGATGAAAAGAGAAGTTAGAGTGTTGGCGTAGTTTTTCTAGACGATAGTTTTTAAGGTTAATGTCGTAGTAATGGTTCATGTTGTCGATACCCATTACGATGTTGCTTGGATTCTGTAGTAATCTTTGACATAAATTTGATCCAATGAAGCCGCTGG
The DNA here is from genome assembly GCA_964468665.1 of uncultured Candidatus Saccharibacteria bacterium. GTDB lineage: Bacteria > Patescibacteriota > Saccharimonadia > Saccharimonadales > Saccharimonadaceae > Nanosyncoccus. The sequence goes on along the minus strand of CAYXTS010000002.1, from coordinate 52,958 downwards.
AGCCGGTAACGAGATATTTCATAGTGCATCCTTTCTAATGATATTGTCTTCAATCCAACTTCCCCATATATTATCAAAGCGCGTAGGATTAAATCTACCAAAGCCTGCGGTAGGAATAAAAGTTAATTCACCAAAAAATATTTTGTTTTCGACGATGTAAAAATCTGTACGCACATAACTAAAATCTCCTGATAATTTAGCAGATAGGAGTAAAAGCTCTTCGAGTTGTTTAGGTTTTGGGAACGATTGGTCTTCTGGTGGAAGGCTGAAGGAATATTTTAGAGGCTTCCAATTTGTGTCGTACATTTTTTTGTGTCTGTCATTTTTCGGTCCCCATAGTACTTCGATAATTTGATGAAATTTGCCTTTGTTGTTGCGAAAACAGTGAATCTTGTAATCATACACAATCTTTTTAGTAAGCAGTTTTTCTGCAACGATTTGGTTTTTTGTTTTGTCATAGAAGAATTCGCCCCATAAATAACCGTACTTGATTTTTGTGTAGGAATTCATTTTATTACAAATAGATTGCAAATCTTCTTTGTTCTTGTTGATTATGGTAAGATTAGTGCCGCTTCCGTTGGTGGTTTTGATAATGAAAGATTGAGGGAGTTTTTTTAGGTCATTGGTGCATATTTTGGATTTGCAAAAGTATTGTGGTATGAGATATTCTTCGCCGATTTTTTCTTGAACGTATTGACGGACTAAGCTTTTGTTAGCACAACGTGCTACGAGTGGTTCTTTTGTGAGCTTATGCAACTGTAGCTTTTCACGAAATGATTGGGGTGTTTTTAAATTAAGCTTTTGTTCGGTCTGCTTGCGATAAATATACTTGAGAAAGTTTTTTTTGCCAAAAAAGAGACAGATGACGCGGTGTTTACGGATTAATTTGTTGAAATATTCAAAATCCATTATGATATACATTATAACATAAAGATATAAGATGCAAATTGGACATTTTGGCGTATTTTAGTATAATATATTAGAAATGGAGACAATCGTGAAGGAACTGTTAAGAAAAAGTGTGATGACTTTAAGGCGCGATGGCGTGAAGAAGTTTTTTGGTAAGACAAAAAATTACCTAGTTTACAAGGTGAAAGTTAGGTTTAAGTCTGATGAGGTGAAAGACGTACTATTTGTGAACGGATGTACGTTGCCACATCCTGAGAGATATCGGGTGGATCATCAGATGGAACAAATGGAGGCGAATGGATTGACGGTGGATAAGGTTTTATATACCGAGGTTAATCCTGATAAAATTAAGTATTATCGGGCAATAATTATATTTAGGTGCCCAATTACGGAAAATGTTAGTAAGCTTATAGAAAAGGCGAAATATTTTAATAAAAAAGTTTTTTTTGATGTAGATGATTTGGTGATAGATAAAAAATATACAGATGAAATTGAATTTGTGAAGAAAATGAGTAAAGCTGACCGAACTTTATATGATGATGGCGTCGTACGAATGGGTGAAACGCTTAAATTATGTGATTACTGTATAACGTCTACTACGGCATTAGCAAGAGAATTAAGAAAATATGGTAAAGAAGTTTTTGTTAACAAAAATGTAGCAAGCGAGGAAATGGTGAGTTTATCGCTTGCAGCAATGCAGAAAACAAAAAAAGATACAAATAAAATAAGGATAGGTTATCTAAGCGGAAGTATTACACATAATCCTGATTTTGAAATGGTAAAGCCGGCTTTAGTAAAGATTTTAGATGAATTTGAGAATGTAGAGCTGTGTGTGATGGGCTACTTAGATATACCAGAAGAATTTAGGCGATTTGGTGATCGGGTTATTGTTAAGCCTTTTGGAGATTGGCGTGGGTTGCCTAAAATAATTGCCGAATTAGATATTAATTTAGCTCCTATTGAAAAGACTATCTTTAATGAAGCGAAATCTGAGAATAAATGGACGGAAGCTTCTCTTTGTAAAGTAGTGACGGTCGCTTCGAACTACGGGGCATTTAAGGAGGTGATTGAGGATGGAAAAACTGGTATGTTGTGTGATGATGGTAAAGATTGGTATACTAAAACGAAAGAGCTGATCGTCGATACAAAAAAGCGAAAACGAATTGCGGAAAATGCTCATAAAAAAGCGATGAAAGAATATGTTACTATGTACTCTGGTTTCGGTTTGGCTGAATTTATAGAATCGAAGCTAGCAAGAAATATAGCTTTTGTATTACCGACGACTGATATTAGTGGTGGCGTAAATGTAGTATTGAAGCACTGTGATATATTGAGGCGAAATGGATGGGATGTAACTATAATTAATATGGACACGGACAATACGAACATCGAAAATGAGGATGGCGTAATAAATGTGGTGAGCGGCGTTCAAAATACATTTAGTGCAAAATTTGATAGTATGGTAGCGACGCTTTATACGACGATGGCTTTTATAAAAACTTATGCCGATGTGAAGAATAGAATATATTTGGTGCAAAGTTTTGAAACTGATTTTGGTTCTTTTGGAACGCCAATGAGGCGAGAGGCTAATTCGACATATCGGTCTTTTTCGGATGTGCGTTATGTGACTATTTCAAAATGGTGTAGGGAGTGGTTAGAGAAGGATTTCGGGCATAAAGTTAGATATGCGCCAAACGGCATAAATACGAGTGAGTTTTTATTTAAAAAAAGGACATTTACGAACAGCAAAACAAAGATTTTGGTAGAAGGAAGCTCGGACGACTATTATAAAAATGTGGACGAAAGTTTTAAGATTATTGAAAAAATTGACAAAAAGAAATATGAAATTGTTTATTTGTCTTATCGAGAAGGACCAAAGAGTTGGTATTATGTAGATAAGTTTTATAATAAAGTAGCACATAGTGAGGTAGGAAAAATTTATGAAGAATGTGATATTTTATTAAAAACAAGTATATTAGAAAGTTTTTCGTATCCGCCATTAGAGATGTTGGCAACGGGAGGATACGTAGTGGCAATACCAAATGAAGGTAATAAAGAATATTTGAAGGATGGAGTGAACTGTCTATTCTACGAGCAAGGTGATATTGACGCAGCAGTGGAGAAGATTGAAAAAATCGTTAATGACGCAAAACTGAGGTCCAAGTTGGAAATGGGCGCAAGAAAGGCCGTGGTAGATAGGGATTGGAAAAATATAGAAAATAAGGTTTTGGATTTGTATCAATGAATTACGATGATCGAAAAAGAAGGCTTAAACAAGAGTTGAAGCGAGGACGCAAGATTGTGTTGTATGTGGTGGAGAACATAGAAAGTGCTCAATTTCGCTATCGGTGCAAGAATGTCGTGGGGGTTATGGATAATAGTGAGTATGCGGTGGTGTGGTTTTTAAAATCTGAAATTGAAGAAGTCGATTTTGCTGGAGTGAGTTTAGTGGTAATTGAGAGGCAGACGGACAAAAATGGTTCAATTGTCAAACTTATAGATCGAATGAGTATGGCTGATATAAAAGTAAAAGTGTTATTCGATTTGGACGATTTGGTATTAGATTATCGAGATTTGCCGCTATTGATGCGGACCACAAATAGCAAAAATGTATTTTATTGGGCTGGGTATTTCTGGGGGATTAGGCGAATCGCGAAACGGGCTGACGGGTTTTTGTGTACGAATGATTTTTTGGGAAAGAAATTGAAACGTAGTTTTGGAAAATCCTATCAAGTAATACCAAATTCGCTAAACAAAGCGCAGCTAGAAGTTTCGGACGAGGCTATTAGGAAGAAACATTCAGAAATAAGAAAAGGATTTGTGATTGGCTATTTTAGTGGATCGCCGACGCATACAAAGGATTTTCGTTTGATAGAGTCTGAGCTAGTAGAATTCTTGTCGAGACATGACGATGCTGTATTGAGAATTGTAGGAGATATGGAGTTGTCAAGACAAATGCGGGTGTTGTGTGAAAGCGGTAGGGTTAAGATAATGAAGAAAGTGGATTATTTGAAACTACAAAAATTAATCTCGGAAGTTGATGTAAATATTGCGCCGCTTGTGATTAATGATTTTACGAATTGCAAATCAGAATTGAAGTTCTTTGAGGCGGCAGCGGTTGAAACGACGACGATTGCTTCACCTACTTATACATTTAAGAAGGCCATTAAGGATGGTGAAAATGGGTTTTTGGCACAACCGGGCGAATGGTATGATAAGCTGGAATATTTATACAACCATCCAGACAAAAATAAGAGAATAGCAAAACGCGCAAGAGAGTATGCGTTGAAGCATTATTATGGCAAGGAGTTTTTGAAGGAAGTGGAGGTAGCGTATGACTATTTTGCAAAGTAAAAAAGTGTCGGTAATTGTGCCGAATTATAATTATGCGAGATATATCAATAAACGAATTGATTCAATTGTGAAGCAGACATATCCGATTTACGAGTTGATTGTGCTGGATGATTGTTCGATGGACAACAGCGTTGAAGTGATTGAACGAAAGTTGTCAGAGGTGCAAAGAAAATACCCGGATCTTAAAACTAAATTTGTGAAGAATGAAAAGAATTCAGGGAAGGCGATGGCGCAATGGAAGAAAGGGTTCGAGTTGGCTGAGGGTGATTATATTTGGATAGCGGAAGCGGATGATTTGAGTTCAAGGCATTTTTTGGAAGAAGTGATGAAGGGTTTTGATGATCCGGAAGTAGTTTTGTCGTATGCGGAATCGATGATAATTAATAGTTGGGGATTGATATTGGCGCCGAATTTTCGATGGTCGCGAGATAAAGAAAAGACGGGGCATTATAAACAAAGTTATACTAAAAAAGGTATAGATGAAATTAAGGAAATAATGGCAGTGAGATGCACAATCCCGAATGTTTCGGGAGTAGTTTTTCGTAATATACCTGCGTTGATTAAATGCGCGAATCAAACCTTGGATTATCGTCAAGTGGGTGACTGGTATTTGTATTTACAGTTATTAAGCCATGGGCATATTTCATACAACAGGAGAGCATTGAATAAATTCAGACTGCACGGGAAAAGTGCAACGGACCGAGGGGAAGTCCATCTGAAAGAGGTAATAGTTATACATGAGATGTTGAAGGATAAATATAAGTTTTCTGATGATGTTCAAAAACGTATGGCAAATGAAGAGATGCGTATTCGTAAAAAGTATGGTATTATTTAAAATGATGATAAGATTGGATAACGCAAAAGAATATTTGATTCACTTAGTAAAAAAACCTGGTTTCTACTTTTGTTTGATTTTGACGACAGTAAATGCTTTTTTTACTAAACAAGCTTTAGAATCTAACGGGGTTGGACATTTTGGCTGGGTACTATTGGTCGAATTGCTAATAGAAGGTTTGATGATAGCGCTATTATTAGTGGCAAGGAATAAAAAGTGGCCAGTAGAAAAAAAGTTTTTGATATTAGCAATAGGGTTAGGTGTGTTGTTTATGATATTTTTGCCACCAGGTCAAGCACCTGATGATATAAACCATTTTAGAAGAGCCTATGCTATTTCGGACGGAGTATTTATAGCCGAACGTATATCTGAGGAATCTGAGGCTTCTGGTAGTGTCTTGCCTATTGAAGTGAGTGATTTTGACAGCAGACCGAGCAAGGGGACTTATGGGGAAATTACACAGGAGTTGATGAAGGGGGTTTCTGGTGAAGCATCAGCGCAGTCGTATACTAATACTGCGTTGTATAGCTTCGTCTGCTATATACCACAAACATTGGCTGCACTATTAGGCAAGATGTTTAACATGTCGATAATGGGCATAGCATACTTGATGGAAATATTTAATTTTGCGGTATGGGTGGTTTTGATATATTTTGCAATCAAACTAATACCGAAATTCAAAACTGTATTATTGTTTGTGGCACTTTTGCCAATTACTTTACAGGAGGCAACGTCGATGGCTCCGGATGCTTTGACGATTGGTTTAAGTGCGTTGTTGGTGTCGTATGTGCTATATTTGGCATATGAATGTAAGCGTATCATGACAAATAAGGATCTAGTACTGCTATATGTGATCGCCTTAGTGATAGGGTTTTGTAAAATTGTATATTTGCCCTTAATACTATTGTACGTAATTATACCTTCGGAAAGATTTGGTACAAAAAAGCGAAAGGCGATACATTTGTCATCATTGGCCGTGGTGGTGATTGGGCTAAACTTGTTATGGTTGGCAATTTCGGCGGGAACACTGATGGAATTTAACCCTGGCGTAGATTCAAAAATGCAGCTAATGGGGATATTGAACAATCCAATAGGGTATTTAATAACTATAGTGAGGAGTATAGGTGCGAATTTTCAGTTTTGGCTGTATGGAGCATTAGGGATGCTGCTCGGTTCATGGGCATTTGACTTGCCTATGATAATGGGATATGTGTCATTTGCAATGGCGGTACTTCTCTTTGCGCAAAGGGATGAGGCATTGAAATTGAGAAAAATTGATAGAGGTGTGTTTGTTTTTGTATTTGTGACGATAGTTTTGTTGATTTTTACAAGTCTATATATACAATGGACGGCGGTGGGGGCGGCAGTAATAGATGGTGTGCAGGGCAGATATTTCTTACCGATCTTGTTGCTAATACCGATAATGGTATGTAGGGTAAAAACGAGGCCTTCGCGTGCGACTTTAGTTTCTGAAAGTGCGGTTTTATATTATAGCTTATATATAAATGTATTGGCTTGTGTCTTATTCTTCGCACAGAATATATAGGTACAACTAGGATAGTCATGGAAAAGGTGTTATGGTATAATTAGAGTAAGTAATTGGAGTTATTTATGAAGGGAATTATACTTGCTGGTGGGTCGGGGACACGACTTTATCCGTTGACGCTGGGGACATCGAAGCAGATGTTGCCGGTATATGATAAACCAATGATTTATTATCCGCTTTCAACATTGATGCTGGCGGGAATTCGGGATATTCTGATTATCTCGACGCCGGATGATATGCCGAACTTTCAGAGGCTTTTAGGTGATGGCAAGGCGATGGGGCTCGATTTATATTATACTGTGCAACCTTCTCCGGATGGATTGGCGCAGGCTTTCGTGCTAGGAGAGGATTTTATTGGTGATGAGGCTTGTGCGATGGTGTTGGGTGATAATATCTTTTATGGTTCTGGGTTTTCAAATATGTTGAGAGAATCTGCTGCGAATGCAGAAGATAATGGGAGAGCGACGGTGTTTGGCTATCACGTGACGGATCCGGAACGGTTTGGCGTGGTGGAGTTTGATAAAAACTGGAAGGCAATTTCGATTGAGGAGAAGCCGAAAGAGCCGAAAAGTAATTATGCGGTGACGGGACTATATTTCTATCCGGCGGGTGTGTCTGAAATGGCGAAGAAAGTGAAGCCGTCCGATCGGGGTGAGCTGGAAATTACGACTTTGAATGAAATGTATTTGAAGAAAAATTTGCTTGATGTGCAGCTCTTGGGGCGTGGTTCGGCGTGGCTTGATACTGGGACGATGGATTCGCTTGCTGATGCATCAGACTTTGTGAGAGTGGTGCAGAAGAGGCAAGGTATCCAAATTGCGGCGCCAGAAGAAGTGGCATACAAGAATGGTTGGATTACGAAAGATGAGCTTTTGGCTTCGGCGAAGAAATACAAAAAATCGTCGTATGGTCAGCATTTGTTGAATGTAGCTGAAGGAAGGATGATGGACTAAAATGGGTAAGTTTGTATTTAACAAAACAGCGATTGAGGGAGTTTATGTGATTGAGCCGACGGTGTTTGGCGATGAGCGGGGGTATTTCATGGAGACTTATTCGGAGACGGATTTTAAGGAAGCAGGTCTTGATTATAAATTCGTGCAGGATAATCAATCTTCGTCTCGGCGAGGTGTGCTTCGAGGGCTTCATTTCCAAAAGGAGCATCCGCAGGCAAAATTAGTCAGAGTGTTATCTGGGGAAGTTTTTGACGTAGCAGTGGACCTTCGAGAGGGTTCTCCGACTTTTGGCAAATGGGTAGGGGAGTTATTGTCGGCAGATAATAAAAAACAATTGATGATACCGCGAGGTTTTGCGCACGGTTTTTTGGTGGTGTCGGAGACGGCGGAATTTGCTTATAAGTGTGACGAATTTTATCATCCGGAGGATGAGGGCGGTGTAATGTATGATTCTTGCGAAATTGAATGGCCAGAAGTTGAGGGGGAATTAGTATTGTCGGAAAAAGATTTGAAGCATCCGAAATTATCGGAGTTAGAGTTTAAGTTTAATTTATAGGAGGTATATGGATAAAAAAACAATAATCGTAACTGGTGGGGCGGGATTTATCGGCTCGAATTTTGTGTATTACATGCTGAAAAAATACCCGGCTTATAGAATTGTGTGTTTGGATGCTTTGACTTATGCGGGGAATTTGTCGACACTCAAAAAGGCGATGGAAAATGAGAATTTTAGATTTGTGAAGGCTGATATTCGTGACAAAGAAGCGGTAGATAAGTTGTTTGAAGAAGAAAAACCAGACATTGTGGTGAATTTTGCGGCAGAGTCGCATGTGGATAGATCGATTGAAAATCCGCAGGTGTTTTTGGAAACTAACATTATGGGGCCGGAAGTGTTGATGGAGGCCTGTATGAAGCATGGCGTGTCTCGTTATCACCAAGTTTCAACGGACGAAGTGTATGGTGATTTGCCACTTGATAGGCCAGATTTGTTTTTCACTGAGAAGACGAATTTACATGCGTCTTCGCCTTATTCGGCATCAAAGGCTTCGGCAGATTTGGTGACGATGGCGTATTATCGGACTTACGGATTGCCGGTGACGATTTCGCGATGTTCGAATAACTATGGACCGTATCATTTTCCAGAAAAGCTGATTCCATTATGTATTATTAACGCTTTGCATGATAAGCCATTGCCGGTATATGGCGATGGTTTGAATGTGCGGGATTGGCTGTATGTAGAGGATCACTGCAAGGCGATTGATATGATTATTCATGCAGATTGTGTGGGTGAAGTGTATAATGTGGGTGGGCATAATGAGATGGCGAACATTGATATTGTGAAGTTGATTTTGAAAGAACTTGGCAAACCGGAATCGTTGATTGAGTATGTGACTGACCGGAAGGGCCACGATAGGCGTTATGCGATTGACCCGACGAAAATTCGTGAGCAGTTGGGCTGGGAACCAGAAACTAAGTTTGAAAATGGCATTGTGAAGACGATAAAATGGTATCTTGATCATAAAGATTGGTGGGAAGAGATTATATCGGGGGATTATCAGAATTATTATAAGAAGATGTATGAGGAGAAGGTATAATGAAGGTGCTGGTGCGAATAATGAGAGTGAGGGCTGCGAAAATGTTTGGGGGTATAAGATGAAAGTTTTAGTAACTGGAACGAGTGGTCAGCTTGGATTTGATGTAATGGAAGAGCTTGCTCGGCGTGGGCATGAAGGCGTTGGCGCTGATAGGTCGGAGACGGAAGCGGAATTTGAGCATGTACGGATGGATATTACTGACGCTGATTTGGTAATGAAAACTGTGACGGAGATTAAGCCTGATGCAATTATACATTGTGCGGCTTGGACAAATGTGGATGGGGCTGAAGATCCTTCTAAACTGGAAGTTGTACGAGCGGTTAATGTGGAGGGGACGAGAAATTTGGCTTTAGCTGCTAAAGCGGTTGATGCGAAGTTTATGTATATTTCTACTGATTATGTGTTTGATGGTACTGGCACTGAGCCGTGGCGACCGGATGATAAGAATTATGCGCCAATTAATGTGTATGGACAGTCGAAATTAGATGGGGAATTAGAAGTTGCTCGGATATTAGATAAGTATTTTATTGTACGAATTGCGTGGGTGTTTGGTAGGAATGGAAAGAACTTTATTAAGACGATGATTGAGGTAGGGAAGAAACACTCGGTTGTTAAGGTGGTGGATGATCAAATTGGCACGCCGACTTATACGGTAGATTTGGCGAGATTATTAGTGGACATGATTGAGACTGATAAATATGGTTATTATCATGCAACTAACGAAGGCGGATATATTTCTTGGGCTGATTTTGCGGAAGAGATTTATCGTGTGGCGGGGATGGATGTAAAAGTGAAACATGTTTCTACTGACGAATACGAAAAGATTGCTGGCAAGACGGTAGCTAGGCGGCCGTTTAATTCGAGGCTTGATAAATCAAAATTAGTTGATAATGGATTCGAGCCGTTGCCGAGTTGGCAAGCGGCAGTAGAGAGGTTTATAAGGAGTTAATATGAAAAATTCGATTGCTGTCTTGATACCATGTTACAATGAGGCTAAGACTATAGCGAAGGTTATAAAAGATTACAAAAAGGCTTTACCGGAAGCGAAAATATATGTGTATGACAATAACTCGACCGATGGGACTGGCGAGATTGCAAAAAAAGCGGGTGCAATAGTAAAACAGGAACATCGACAAGGTAAAGGTAATGTAGTTCGAAGTATGTTTCGTGATATTGAGGCAGATTGTTATTTAATGATTGACGGGGACGGTACTTATCCGGCGGATGTAGCAGGTAAAATGTGCAACATGGTGTTAGAAAATGGTGTTGACATGGTAGTGGGCGATAGGCTTTCGTCTACGTATTTTAAAGAAAACAAAAGGCCGTTCCACAATATAGGAAATAGAACTGTGCGCTTCTTGATAAATATGATTTTTAGAAGTCACATCAAGGATATTATGACTGGTTATCGAGCTTTTTCGCGCGATTTTGTGAAAACTTGCCCAGTGTTGTCTAAAGGGTTTGAGATTGAAACCGAAATGACAATCCATGCGCTTGATAAGAATTTTTATATTGAAGAAGTGCCGGTCAATTATCGCGATCGTGAAGAGGGAAGTGAATCAAAATTGAATACGGTAAGCGATGGGATAAAAGTAATAATGACAATTGCGAGATTATTCGAAGAGCATAAGCCAATGTTGTTCTTTGGATTAGTGAGTCTGCTTCTATTGGTTTTAGCGTTGGTTTTGGGAGTGCCGGTTTTGGTGGAATTTTTTGAAACTGGATTAGTACCGAGATTCCCAACATTGATTGTGGCGGGTTTTTTGGTTGTGACTGCTGTAATGACTTTTATGTGCGGAGTGATTCTCCAGGTAGTTGTCAGAAAACATAGAGAACTATTTGAAATTAACTTAATTAACTTGAGGAAAGCTGAATAGAAGGTTGAACAGTGGCACTTGTGTTATAATTATTAGAGAGTAGATGGAATGGAGATTTTGATGTGAAGGATCAAACAATAAGAAAAAATAATAATCCGAAGGCCAGGAAAGAGAGTAAACGTAAAACTAGCGACGGCGGTGCGGCAGAGGATAATGAAAGACTGACTATTCGAAAAGAATTGCAAAGTTTTTTTAGGAAGTATGGTGGCAGGCTTATTACTGTTCTATTCTTCGTTATGCTGTTCGTATTTGGTTTATTCTTCTTGCCGAATGTTAATGGAAACTTTGATGAGAATGCCGAACAACATATTCTCTTGGCAAATATAAAGGATTATGCTGAAGCATTTCATGTTGATGAAGTTGCTGATGCAATACACAATAAAGGTGTTTTGGCTATTAGTGTTAATCCGAATCGAGATCATGGCATTGCTGCATATTATCTCTTCGCACCGATGCTCATACTAAAAGATAGCCATCCGCATATCGTTTCTGTTGCGTGGCATTTTTATACCTATTGTTTGGCATTTATCGGCGTTATTTTCTTTTACTTATTGATGCAATATTTGTTTAAAAATAAAAAACTATCTGTGATTTTGACGATGCTATACTATTTCACACCGCGTATGTTCGTGGATAGTCTTCACAATAATAAAGACATAGTATTTATGGCGCTGCTTGTGGCGATGATATATTTTGGCGTTAGGTTTATTAAAGAAAAAGAGTTTAGGTGGGCATTGTTTTTTGCATTTGTGGGAGCATTTGTGTGTAATATAAAAATTTTAGGCTTATTATTCGTTGGTGTGATTGGAATGGGATACATTATTGATTTGACGATTCATAAGAAATGGTCGGTTCGAAATTTCATGTGCGGTTTGACTGCCGTGATGATACTTTTTGTTTTGTATCTAGCATTAACGCCCGCAATATGGGGTGATGGACGCTTCGCCTTAATTGAATATATTCAATACTGTCTTGGCAATGCTGTAAATTTTGGCGCCAATGTTTCGGTGATGTTTGAGGGTGTTCTTCATCACCACGAAAAAGATCCTCTTCCGTGGTATTATATTCCAAAACTAATGTTGGTGACACTTCCAATTATTATTTCTATCCTATTCATTATTTCGGTTGTTATGATTATTGTTGATTTTTTCAGAAATATTAGGAGTCACACATTCGATTTTAATAACTATGTTTTTGTACTGATTATGACGATGTTCTTGATTCCGCTCTGTATTGCTATGTTCTCAAATCCAAATCTCTACAACGGGTGGCGCCATTTCTACTTTTTGTATTCTCTAGCGCTGATTGTTGGTAGCTATGCTGCTTATAAATTGAGTAATTACAAGAAAATGAGTTTTATTCTAACTATCTTGATTTGTTTGACAGTGATTAGTGACATTTTTTGCCTATTTAGATATGGTATGGCAAATACTGCTTATTATAACTTTCTTTTAGGGACCGATGATTTAGCCGGCGTATATGAGATGGATTATTATAATGTTTCTTCGCAGGAGGCCTTAAGGCAATTCATGAGTTCTGGCAAGTTTGAAGAAAACGAAGATGGTAAGCTATATTTGTATTCTTCTGGTTTTGGCGAAGTGGTAGTCGGAGATATGAAAACTTACATTACACCGAGTATTAGTCAAAGAATCGTTGTTGTGACTAATGATACTTTGGAAAAGTATCAGAAGAGAGGTAAAATTATTTATAATTTTTCTAATCCTGTTTATCAATATGATGATGTTTCAAATTACGATTTAGTGTATACCTATAGATTTTTTAATAATAGCGTGATTAATATTTATAAAATGTGAGTTAGGAGATTATATGAAAAAAGAAAACATCTTATATCTTGTAATACCGTGCTACAACGAAGAAGCTGTCTTGTCTGAAACTACTAAGAGACTGTCTAATAAAATAGAGAGAATGATAAAGGACAAAATTATATCATCAAAAAGTAGGATTATGTATATTGATGATGGCTCGAATGATGGCACTTGGGCATTGATTGAAGAGTTACATAAAAATGGTAAATTCGTTGAGGGTGTTAAATTAGCCAAGAATCGAGGACATCAAAATGCTCTTCTTGCGGGTCTTATGACTGCTAAAGAGTATGCGGATATTATCATATCCATGGACGCTGACCTACAAGATGATATTGAGGTTTTAGATAAATTTGTTAAGGAATACAATGAAGGTGCAGAAATAGTATATGGTGTGAGGTCTTCGAGAGAGAAGGATTCTTTTTTCAAGAGAAACACTGCGCAGCTTTTCTATAGATTGATGAAGATGCTTGGTACTGATATCGTATATAATCACGCCGACTATCGTTTAATGAGTAAAAGGGCTGTTGATGAGTTAGAAAAATATAGTGAGGTGAACCTGTTTTTGAGAGGAATCATTCCGCAGATTGGGCTTAAAACGGCTACTGTTGAGTATGAAAGAAAAGAAAGGTTTGCCGGTGAGAGCAAGTATCCGTTGAGAAAAATGCTAAGTTTTGCGTTGGAGGGTATTTTGTCGTTTAGCGTGAGTCCGCTAAGGATTATTACGATTTTTGGATTAATTGTTTCTCTTGTTAGTTTTGCATTTTTAATATATGTGATAATTGGATATTTTGTTAGTGATAATGTTGCTGGTTGGACTACGACTGTTGCTTTGGTTTGCTTTTTTGGAGGATTTCAGATTCTTTGTATGGGTGTAATAGGCGAATATATTGGAAAGATATATAACGAAACTAAACGTAGACCTCGTTATATAATCGAAATGTTTTTGGCGAAAAAATAGAGGACTATTGATATGAGAATTCTGAGCGAAAATGAATTAAAAAGGATTGCGAATAAGCATACATTTGCAATTTGTGCATATCAAGAGTCTGAATACTTAGAGGATTGTATCAAGTCATTGCTGAGGCAGACGGTAGCGACAAACTATTTAATTGCAACTTCTACGCCCAACAAACATATACAATCTTTGGCTAAAAAGTATAAGATACCATATTATGTAAGAAAGGGTAAACCTGATATTCAGGACGATTGGAATTTTGCATATAATCAATCAAAAACTGAATTAGTGACAATTGCTCATCAGGACGACATTTATGAACCAGATTATGCGAGTTGTATTTTGAGTAATTATGACAAAAACATTTTGATGTATAATACTGATTACACTCCATATAAGGATGGTTCTGATTCGGTAGATAGTAATAGTATTATCAAACGAGTATTAAAACTCTTTACAAGGTTTAAGTTTTTTGCGCGTTTTAGATTTTTTAAGGTTATGTCATTGGCGTTTGGTAACTCAATAAATTGTCCATCGGTTACTTATAATAAAAAAATGCTTGGAAAAACAATTTTTACTTCTGATCTAAAGTTTGGTCTTGATTGGGATACTTTTCTTAAGATTGCGCGAAAAAAAGGAATTAGTCTATATATTCCGCGTAAGTTGGTCAAGTATCGCATCCATGATGGCGCAACAACGAAGAAATTTATTATGGATAATAAACGCCAAGAAGAAGATTTGATTATGTTCTGCAAGATTTGGCCAAAATGGATTGCGAAGTTAATTATGAAGGTTTATATTAAATCTTACGATACGTATGATTAGATTAAGAATAACGTTGAAATGTAGGATTAGCTCCATAGATTTTGATAAGCTTTGGCTACAGTTTCAGGATCATCGTCGAGCTTGATTTTCCCATTGTCAATAAGAATGGCACGGGTACAATATTTGCGAACGTTCTCCATTGAATGAGTAACGAGAATGACGGTTTGTTGACCCTTGATGGAGGCAAAGTAATCAGCGCATTTTTGTTGAAAGGCAGCATCGCCGACAGCGAGAACCTCATCTAGAAGCAGGATGTCGCCTTTGGCGCGGATAGCAATTGAGAAAGCAAGACGAACTTGCATACCGGATGAGTAATTTTTGAGTTTTTGGTCCATGAAGTCGTGTAGTTCAGCAAAATCTACAATTTCATCATACATTGCGTCCATCTCTTTGTTGGAAAAGCCTAGTAGGGCGCCATTTAGGTAGATGTTTTCGCGGCCGGTAAGATCTGGATTGAATCCGACGCCTAGTTCGATGAATGGAATTAAGCTGCCATTAATCTTGATGGACCCCTTTTCGGGAAAGTAAATTTTGGCTAATGTTTTTAACAGGGTGGATTTTCCTGAACCGTTGCGGCCTACTATGCCAACAAACTCATTGCGATGAATGTCGAAACTAATACCATTTAATACTTTCTGTTCTTTGTAGCCTTTTATGCCTTTTAAGCGGTTGAAGATTGCCTGTTTCAGACCCCATGCGCGTTCGGTGGGCAATTTGAAGCTCTTGTGAAGATGTTTGACTGAAATAGCGATATCATTGTCCATAGTTATATTTCCTCTGCGAATTTTTTAGATTTTTTGCGGAAATACCACGAGCCCCAAACGAGAAGAATGATAGTAAGTATAATTGGGATTAGTTTGATAGGGATCGCGTCTTCCTTTAGGTATCCCCAAGTAGTGATTGTCTCGGTGGTAATTAAGGAATAACGGATATCCTGAATGACCTGAGCGATGGGGTTTAAAAGAATAATTTTGGCGGCAATTTCACTAGTGGAAGCAATCATAGAAACTGGATAAATAATAGGCACAGCATAGAATAAAGCTTGAGTAAGAACGTCCCAGATAGACGTAATGTCGCGATATTTGACATTGATGGCTCCGAGAAGGAAAGAGATGCCAAGAGCTAGGCAGTAAAATTCGAAGAGAATTATAGGGACAAGAAGCCAAGTCCATGATGGAGTAACCCCGTTGATGAGAGCAAAGATGACTACAACTACCAAATTTATAAGTAAATTGATAACTGCGGTTAAGGTCGCAGACACAACTACAATGTATTTAGGGAAACAAAGCTTGCGGATTAACTCTCCGCGGTTGACTATGGCTTGGATGCCTTGATTGGTGCATTCTGTGAAGAAGCTCCATATAGTAGTGCCAACAAGAAGATAGACTGGGTAATGAGGGATATCTCCACCAAATCGCAATAGTTTTCCGAAAACTAGGTAAAGGATTGCAAACATCATTAACGGACGTAGTAATGCCCATAAATAGCCTAAAACTGAACCCTGATAACGTAGTTTAAAGTCGGTTTTTGTTAGTTCTTTCAATAGTACCCGATTACCTTTATAGATAAAATTTGGAATTGCCATGTATTTAATTATAACATATTAATTGGTATAATATATATGTAACATTCATAAAGAAATGAGAGAAAAAAGAAAGAGAAAAAGGATGGTGTATCGGTGGGTTGTTTTTGGTGTGTTTAGTTTTTTTGTTGTACTTGGTGGTGTTGTAGCATTGATATATGCTTACCAGTCGTCTGGCCTTAATGGAGTTGTTTTTAGTTTAGAAAGTGGTTTTTATGATGAGGAAATAGAATTAGAAATTAAGCCTGATGGAACATTGTTGATGCAACCAATAGATATAAAATATAATATGAATGGTGATGATTTGGAAGAAACGAGTGTACCTTATGATGAAAAAATAAAACTGAATATTCCAGACGAAGGGTATAATCTTTATACTATTACAGCGTATGCTTGTAAGGAGGGCGGTGAGTGTACTGAACCGCAGACAGCGACATATGTTTTGGGGAAAAACTTGGGTGAAGATGTGACTACTGATATTATAAACATTAATAGCTCACAAAAGAATTTATATGATTATGATATTGGCATAATGGTTGGAGGAAGAACATATGACGAAAACTTTGCATCTGGTAATATAAATGCAAAAGGGAATTACAACAACCGTGGTAAGGAGTGGATGAGAAGCGCGTTTGTGACGGGTTTTAATCCTGGAGGAAGTATTATATGGGAACAGGAGGGATATATTGGGATTTCTGGTGGTTCATCTTCTGAGTATGATGTCAAATCTATAAAGGTTTCAATGGAGCTGCAAGATGGGAACACAAAAACATTTAGATTGCGTTCAGGTAGTCAAGATCGTGATATGGGCAATATACGATCCAGCATAGTCGATAGATTGGCGGAGGAGAGTGCATTTGATGGAAGAACAGGAACAAAACGCGTAGTAGTATTTTTGAATGGTAATTATTACGGATTATTTGATATGCAAGAAACTTTTTCTGAACAAAATTTGGCGCAAAAATTTCAATTAAGTAAAAGCAAAAACGTAAAACGGGTTAGTGGATCGGAAATAGATGTTTTTGCGGCTTTTGATATTAAAGATGAATATTGGGAAGATTTAGACTCAGTAGAAAACAGGGATAGAATAGAAGAATTAATTGACATGAATGATTATTTGAAGTACTTTGCGATATTTATATTGACGAATAATACTGACTGGCCTATGAATAATTTTACGGTTTGGCGATATGAAAAGGGAAAGATGAGGGACAATAAGTATGAGGATGGTCGGATAAGATTTTTGATTCGTGATACAGATATAATATACCACCTCGATGATAACGCTAATTGGTTTGAAGGAGCGAATGGAGACATTTTTCAGCAAATAATGGATAATGAATATCGTGGTGCGGGGTCATCTTTTCGGAAGGTGATGGAGTCTGAATATTATCGTCAAAAATTTGTAGATTTATTGAGGGATTTGATTGACGGGCCTTTTGCGACGGAAAATGTGCTCAAAATTGTTGATGAAGAAAAGTCGAAAATAGAGCATCAAATTAAATTGTTCTATTCTGATGATGAATATGAAGTATGGGGTAGACAGATTGATTTGTTGAAGGCGGCAGTTTCGATGAGAGAAGAACAGATACGGGCAGATGTGGATAGGTATTTTGGAGTTGAATTATAAATTAAGCTGAGATGTATTTTAGCGTATCCCTAATGGCATCTTCGATGGAGAGTTTGGCTTGCCAGTTTAGTTCTTTTTGAGCGAGAGACGGGTTGGTCCAGAATTCTGGGAGGTCACCAGGACGGCGAGCGACAAATTTGTGGGGAAGTGGTTTGCCTGAAATTTTTTCAAAGGTTGTGACCATTTCTAATACGGATGTTGGTCGGCCGGTGCCGAGGTTATAAGTGGCGAACCCGGGTTTTAGTCCATCAATAGCGGCAAGGTGACCTTTGGCTAGATCTACGACATGAATATAGTCGCGCCGACAAGTGCCATCTTCCGTATCATAATCATTCCCATAAATTGAAAGTTCTTTTAATTCGCCTTGTGCAACTTTCATAATGTAAGGCATCAAGTTATTCGGAATGCCATTTGGGTCTTCGCCGATTAATCCAGATGGATGGTTGCCAATAGGGTTAAAATAGCGAAGGGAAATAATGTTAAATTTTGGGTTTGCTACGGCTAAATCTTGAAGGATTTCCTCAATCATATATTTAGTTTTGCCATAAGGGCTGGAAATCTTGTGGCCGGTTTCTAATGCTTCATCGTATTCAGGGATTCCAAGATTACCATAGACTGTTGCAGAAGATGAGAAAATAAGATTGTAAACTTGGTGTTTCTCCATAATTTTCAAGAGATTAATAGTACCGGTAATGTTATTGTCATAATACTCGAGAGGGCGTTCGACAGATTCGGCAACGGCTTTAAGTCCGGCGAAATGCATGACTAAATCGAAATGATTATTATCGAATACTTTTTCTAATTCTGTTTGGTCGAGAAGGTCGATTTGGTGAAAAACAGGTTTGATGTTCATTATTTTTTTAATTTGATCTAATACAGTTATTTTGCTATTGATGAGATTATCCAGTATTTCGACTTTGTGACCTTGTTCTAATAGTTCAACAACTACATGTGAGCCGATATATCCTGTGCCTCCAGTAACTAATATCTTCATTTATCCTCCTTTACGAGAGTCTTAGTTTTGCCGAAAACGAATTTGTCATAGAAAAGGAAATTGAGTATCATTGTGACGATGGAGGTGAGGGCGAATGCTCCGGTGGTAAGGGTGAATTCATAGGAAAACGGGATGTGAATGGTTTGGAAAATATTGAATGCGAATTCATAAAGAGGGGTGATTAAACTGAATAGTTGGGTAATCCATGGGCCGATAGCGACAGCTAGTATAGCATTCCAGATGAAGAATCTGATAATAGAATGTTTGGTAACATTACGTTCTTTCCAAGTTATTTTAGAATGAGCGATGTATGCAACAATGGTAGTGACGGCTGTTGATAGGAATGTAGAAAGCCAGAGAAGGTTGTTATTATTGATGATTATGTTTGAGAGAATTGTATATAAAACATAGTTGAAAATGGTAATTCCTACACCTACGAAGAAGTAGCGGGTGGCGTGCTGGCTGGTTTTGACGTCTTTTTGCTCGGGGGATGCGGTGGATTTGGTGGGCTTGTCTGGATTCTTTTTGGTTTCTTTTTCCATAATACTTATTATACCATATGGACAAAAGTTGCGAAGTGTAGTATAATATATGCGTTTAAATGAAGGGGAAAGATGAGCGCAGAAGTTGAAAAAAAATCAGAAATGATGGGGGAGATTTTTGGTAATGAGAACGTAATTCGGGTGCGGGGGGCGCGGCAGAATAACTTGCGCGACCTCGATGTGGATATTCCGCGTGACAAGTTAGTGATTATTACCGGCTTGTCGGGGTCGGGAAAGTCGTCGCTTGCGTTTGACACAATCTATGCGGAAGGGCAGCGGCGTTATGTGGAATCGTTGAGCTCATATGCGAGAATGTTTTTGGGTATTATGGACAAGCCGGACGTAGATTCGATTACGGGGCTTAGCCCGGCGATTTCAATCGATCAAAAATCAACTTCCAGAAATCCGCGTTCGACAGTGGCGACGGTGACGGAAGTTTATGACTATTTGAGGTTGTTGTTTGCGCGCGTGGGGGTGCCACATTGTCCGATTTGTCACAGAGAAGTTAGTCGGCGCAGCGTGGAGGATATCGTAAATGAAGTGATGAAATTGCCGCTTGGTTCTAAATTGATGTTGCTCGCGCCGATTGTGCAGTCGAAAAAAGGCGAGTTTTTACACATTTCGGAACAATATTCGGCTAAAGGATTTTCGCGAGTGCGGGTGGACGGGATTATTTATGCGTTAGATGAATTTCCAGAACTAAATAAAAATGAACGACATGATATTGAAATTGTGGTGGATAGGTTTGTATTGAATCCGGAACTTCGGACAAGAATTGCGGGTTCGATTGAACAAGCACTTGAAATGGGGCAGGGGATTATCCAACTGCTCAAAATTAATGATAACTCGGTGGCAGTGGGTGAGTCGCGGATAAAGGCGGAAAAAACCGAAATCTTAACTTATTCGCAGCGGTATGCGTGCCCGGATCATCCGGATGAGTTGATTCCGGAACTTTCGCCGAGATTGTTTTCATTTAATGCGCCGGAGGGGGCTTGTCCGACTTGTACGGGGCTGGGGACGCGGATGGAAATTGACCCGGGCTTAGTATTTAATAATAATTTAACGATTGCGGAGGGTGGAATCAGGCCGTTTAACCGAATTGGGCAGGATTCATGGTGGTTAAAGCGGCTGATGGCGGTGGGGGTAAGGCATGGTTTTAATGTATACACGCCGATTGGAGAGTTGTCGGATGAAGTAAGGCATTTGATTTTGTATGGAACGGGAGATGAGAAATATGAAATGCGGATTAGTGGGTCAGGGAGATTTGCGGACGGAACGAAATATGAGACAACTTATGAGGGGGTGATTCCGACTCTGGAAAGACGCTATCATGACCCGAAGGTTTCGGATTTTACGAAACATGATATTGAGAGATTTATGCGGGTGCGAAAATGCCAGACTTGCAATGGTGCGAGATTGAAACCGGCGGTGCTTGCGGTGACGGTGCACGATCTTAATATTGTGGATATGTGCAATTTGGATGTGGATGCGACGCTTGAAGTATTGTCGCAGGATTTGGGTTTTTCGGAAGCGGAGAATATGATTGCGAAGCCGATTTTGAAGGAGATTAGGGAACGAGTGAAATTTATGAAAGACGTGGGGTTGGGCTATTTGGAACTTGGTCGGGCGGCGAATACTCTGTCGGGTGGCGAAGCGCAGCGGATACGACTAGCAACACAGATTGGGTCGGGTCTTCAAGGAGTGTTATATGTGCTGGATGAGCCTTCGATTGGTTTGCACCAACGAGATAATGATAAATTGATTGCGACTTTGAAGCATCTGCGTGATTTGAAGAACACGGTGCTCGTAGTGGAACATGATGAGGATACGATGCTAGCGTCTGATTATATTATTGATATTGGGCCGGAGGCTGGCGCGAAGGGTGGTCGGTTAGTGGCGGCTGGGACGCCAGAAGAAGTGATGGCAAATCCGAATTCGATAACAGGGAAATATTTGAAAGGTGAAATGACGATTCCGGTACCGAAGAAGCGACGTAAGGCTAAGCGGGGCCAGGAATTAGTTGTGGTGGGGGCGCGAGAAAATAATCTGAAGAATATAGATGTGCATTTTCCGTTAGGTGTGATGACAGTGGTATCTGGGGTATCGGGTAGTGGTAAGTCGACTCTGGTGAATTCGATACTTGCAAATGAATTGTTGGCTAGACTTCATCGGGCGCAGACGGTATCGGGGACACATGAGAGAATTGATGGAATCCAAAATATTAATAAGGTAATCGTGATTGACCAGTCACCAATTGGGCGAACGCCACGTTCTAATCCGGCGACTTACACTGGGGTGTTTACGGCGATTCGGGATTTGTTTGCGGCACAGCCGGAAGCGGAAGTGCGAGGATATAAGGCAGGAAGATTTTCATTTAACGTGAAAGGTGGACGATGTGAACATTGTCAGGGGGATGGAGTAAATAAGATTGAGATGCACTTTTTACCTGATGTATATGTAACTTGCCCGGAGTGTCACGGCAGACGTTATAACCGAGAAGCCTTGGAAGTGAAATATAAAGGTAAGGATATCTCGCAGGTACTTGATATGACGATTGACGAGGCGGTGGAGTTTTTTGCGAATGTGCCGTCGATCGTAGGGAAACTTCGGACGATTCAGGAAGTGGGGTTGGGATATATTAGACTGGGTCAGCCGGCGACGACTTTCTCGGGAGGCGAGGCACAGAGAATTAAATTGGCGACAGAATTATCACGGCGCTCGACAGGTAAGACTTTGTATATTCTGGATGAGCCGACGACGGGTCTACACTCGGATGACGTGAAGCGACTTTTGTCTATTTTGAACCGGCTGGTCGATGGTGGAAATTCGATGATTATTATTGAGCATAATTTGCATGTGATAAAATCGGCAGATTGGGTGATTGATATGGGGCCGGAAGGTGGTTTGAAAGGCGGTCAGGTGGTGGCGGCGGGGACGCCGGAAGAATTGGCGAAACGTGGCGACACTCCAACTGGTGAGTACTTAGCTCAAACTCTTTTTGGAAAAAAGAGTTTGGCAGAAAAATGATGAAATCTGAATCAGAAATGAATTCCGATTCAGATTTTGATTATGGCAAGGAGAAATAAAACTATGGTATGGAAAAATGACCAAGTGAATGAAAAGGAAACTGCGGAAATACTTAAGATAGCGCGAGAGTGTCTGGAGGTGGAGGGGGATTTTGTGGAAATGGGATGTTATAAAGGGGATACGTCTCTTATTTTAGCCGATATCCTCTTTTCTGGGCCGCGTCCGGCCGGCCCGTCGCCACGGGCGGCCGGCGCTAACTCTCGCGCTGCCGCGCTCCGAAATGCCCAGAAAAGAGAATATTCGGCTAACAAGCATCACCTTTATATCTACGATTCGTTTGAGGGGTTGCCGGAAAAAACGGAATCGGATGAGTCGGCGTTGGGGGTAGATTTTAAGGAAGGGGAACTGTTTGTAACGAAAAAGGAGGTGAAAAATCGGTTCTTACGTGCGGGGCTGCCGGTGCCGGTGATTAAAAAGGCTTGGTTTGCTGATTTGACGGAGGATGATTTGCCCGAAAGAATTGCGTTTGCTTTTCTTGATGGCGATTTTTATGAGTCAATACGAGATTCGTTGAAGTTGGTGGGGCCGAAGATGGTTGAAAGTGGGGTGATTGTAGTACATGATTATACGAATCCGGCTTTACCTGGTGTGGCGAAGGCGGTGGACGAGTGGCTGAAGAGGAAAACAGAAAAATATACCGTTATATTATTATAATGACATGATTGAGTGATTAAATTAGCACTCGGGGGTTGCAAGTGCTAATTTTTGTGATATAATAGAGGTAGAAAAGGAGTTATAAAATATGGCACTTAAACCATTAAAAGACAGAATTGTGGCGGTGGTGGAAAAACCGCTTGAAAAAACAAAATCTGGTATTTTGCTAGGCGAGGCGAAGGAAAAACCAGCTTATGCGGTAGTGGAATCAATGGGTCCAGAGGTAAAGGCAGTGAAAAAAGGCGATAAGATTGTTTATAAAGAGTATTCGACGACTGAAATTAAGATAGAGGATACTGATTATATTATCCTGAAAGAAGAGGATGTATTAGCGACTTTATAGAGGTCAGCTTGTGGAAAACTTGTGGAAAACTTTGAAAACTAAGGAGAAAAATTATGGCAAAAAAGATATTTTATGAAGCAGAGGCACGGGAGAAAGTGCTTTCAGGGGCAAAACAGTTATATGATGCGGTGAAGGTGACATTTGGTCCGAAAGGGCAAAATGTAATAATCGAGAAGGATTACGGTGCGCCGGTGATTACGCATGATGGTGTGACAGTGGCGGAAGCGGTAGAGCTGCCCTCGAAAGATGAATCGCTTGGTGAGGCAGTTGGTGCGAAATTGATCAAGACTGCGGCGCAAAAGTTGAATAAGGTAGCGGGTGATGGTACGACAACCGTGACGGTTTTAACGTATAATATATTGGCAGAGGCGAATAAACTGATTGCGGCGGGAATGAATCCAATGGAACTTCGACGTGGAATTGAGAAAGCCGGTCAAGATGTGATCTCTGAAATTGAGAAAAATGCTGAAAAGATTGAGGGTGATTCAGCGAAAGTGGCGGAAGTTGCGACGATTTCGGCGGGTGATGCGGAGATTGGTCAATTGATTGCGGATGTGATTTCGAAGATTGGTAAAGACGGCGTAGTGACGGTCGAGGCAGGTCAGGGTCTTGAAATGGAATCTGATATTGTGGAAGGTTTTTCTTATGACAAGGGTTATTCGTCGCCGTTTTTCGTAACGGATGTGAACCGGCAAGAGGCAGTATTTGAAAAACCGTTGGTGTTAGTGACGACGAATAAAATTTCGGCAGCATCTGATATCCTGCCGGTGTTAGAAAAAATTGCCCAGACCGGTAAGAAAGATTTGGTGATTATTGCGGAAGAAGTGGAAGGTGAGGCGCTGTCGCTTTTGGTTTTGAATAAGTTGAAGGGCGTGTTTAACTCGTTGGTGTTGAAAGCACCGGCGTTTGGTGAGCGACGCAAAGAAATTATGGAAGATATTGCTATTTTGACGGATGCGACAGTGGTGTCAGCGGATAAAGGTTTGAAACTTGAAGAGGTGGGGCTTGAAGTGCTTGGTTCGGCCGCGAAGATTATCGCTACGAAAGATGAAACAACAATCATTAAAGGTGCAGGTGATAAAAAGGCGGTGGAAGAACGAATTGCGCTAATCCATAATTTTGCGGATGCGGCGAAATCGGACTACGAGAAAGAGGAGTTCGAGAAACGCGCGGCGGCGCTTTCTGGTAAAGTTGCGGTAATTAAGGTAGGTGGTGCGACTGAAACTGAGATTGATGAGAAAAAGTTCCGCGTGGATGATGCGGTGGCTGCAACGAAGGCGGCGCTTGCAGAAGGGATTGTGACGGGTGGTGGCGTGACGTTGGTGAATGCGGCAGCAAAGCTTTCGGACAAGGAAGCGGGGACGCGTATTGTGAAGAATGCTTTGAGGGCACCGTTTGTACATATTATGGAAAATGCCGGATTAAATGCGCAGGCGTTGCTTGCTGAAGTAGAGGCGGCAAAGGCTGGGCATGGTATCAATGTGATGAAGCCGGAAGAAGGTCTGGTGGACTTAAAGAAGAATGGCGTGATTGATCCGGCGAAGGTGACGAAAGAAGCTGTGAAAAATGCAACTTCGATTGCGGCAACGGCGATTACGATGGGGGCACTAATATGTGAAATACCGGAAGAAAAGCCAGCAACACCAGATATGGGTATGGGCTACTAAGAAATAACCCCCGAAAGGGGGTTATTTTTGTGTGAGGTGGGCATTTGATTACATTTTGTCGATAGCTTCGACGAGATAGAGAAGAGCTTCGGCACGCTCGGTTTCATCAGGAATTTCACGAGCGGCTTGGTAAGCTGGCTCTAGGACAGTGTAATCTTTGAGCTCTTCGAAAATATCCTTGTAGATATTGAATTTCTGAGTTTCATTGGTGCGGATTTTGCTAAGCAATGGAAGAAGATCACGCAAGGCAGCACGTTTAACTTCAGTGGTACTGAGAGAATGTGCTTCTGACTCTGTCGGGGTTTCGACCTCAGCTGGCTCGGGGGTTTCTGGTTCTGGTTCGGGGACATTTAAGTCTGGGATGCTGATTGGGTCGAGCGGAGCGAGAGGCTCGGCGGCTGGGGCTGGCATCTCAACCTTAGGTGCAGGGAAGGGGCCGACTGATTCAGCGAGCTCGCCAGTGTCGCCTTCTGGTACTGATGACGGTGCCGCTACTGGGTCAGAAAAAACCGGATCAGCGTTAGTTGTATTAGTAATGTTGTCAATTGCTTTTTGCAAGTCGTTATCAACACTTGCCTGATTTTCCATAGTTTGATTTTGGTCCATTTTGCCCACCTTTTATTAATACTTATGTTAATATTATCACAGTTTAATTAAATACGCAAGAAGTTTACGATGCGATCAAGAAAATCGAGTTTGACTTCTTCCATAGGTAAATGTGCGCCAAGTGTATCGACGATGACTTCGCCGGAATCACCTGGGAAGTAAACCTTGACGCTAAGACCGAAGCGTTTTTTGGGGATGAGGATAGCGGAGAAGTGGGACCCTTCTTTTAGAATGCCGAAAGCTTTGAAATTGTCGAATTCGTGAAGTCGGTCGCCTTCTTTGAGGCCTTTACTGTCTAGCTGGTAGTTGATTTTGCGGGGAGGTTTGAAGGTAGAAATTAGAATAGTAATAATACTTAGAACAACGAGTGCGAGGAAAGTCCACCATTTGAGGAAGACTGCAAGAACGATGAGGGCGGCGCCCACAACAAAAAGGCCGATATACCATCCGACATTGCGATCGCGGACGATGTATTCTTCGGCTTGCCAAGAAATGTTTTGTGATTTTACCATGTATTGTCTCCTGATTGGCGGAGGGTGAGGGATTTGAACCCTCGCTCCAGGTAGCCCCGGACTAACTCGTTAGCAATGAGTCCCCTTCAACCACTTGGGTAACCCTCCGACTAGTATTATTGTATCATATTTTTTGTTTTTTGGGCAAGTATGTTATAATTAGGCTATGAAAAAGATATTGAGATTAATTTTACCAATGATATTAATAGTGGGTGTAGTGGGACTTTTGGTGGTGCCAGAAGTATCGGCTTTGACTTTGCAAGAAGGGGCAGAGGCGGCGCGCTGTGATGGTTGTCCGTCAGATTTGTTTGGGGAGAAGGGCGCATTTAGGCAAATTACGAATACGATTCTTTATATTGTGGGCGTAATTGCGGTGATTATGCTGATTATTGGTGGGATTCGATATGTGATTTCAGGAGGTGATGCGAAGAAGGTGACTGATGCGAAAAATACGGTGCTTTATGCGATTATCGGTTTAGTAGTTGCAGTGTTTGCGTATGCGATTGTGAATTTCGTGATTACGTCATTACCGAGTTCGGATGGAAAGACGGTAGAATTGCCTGCGGAACAGGAACAACAGCAGGGGCTGTTAGTTGATACGACTAAGGGCTAGAATTGCTACTACGGGGTGATTAACTCCGGCTTGCCGGAGTTTTTTGACGGCTGCTTGAATCGAAGCGCCCGTAGTCCATACGTCATCAAGTAGAAGGTAGGTGGCTTGTTGATTGATTGGGAGTTTGGCGTTGAGCTGGTAGGCGGTTTCGGCTTGAGTGAGGCGGGTAGTGCGGTCGGCGCCGACTTGGACGGTGTTTTTATTTCGGATGAGAAGGGGTGCAATTTGGTAGTTTGGGCTGCGTAGTTTGACGAGATGCTTGGCGATGAGATTGATATGGTCGAAGCTACGAGCGCGGATGTGGCTGGTGGAAGTGGGCAGGGGAACAATGTTGACTGGAGTTTTAAGATTTGGTAGGGTAGCGTTGAGAATTTCGGCAAGAGGTTTGGCTAGGGCGCGGATACTGTGATATTTGTAGTCGTGAACGAGATCGCCGATGAGGTTTGAGCGTTCGTCAATAACGAAGGTTTGATAGGGTAAATTGCAATTGGGGCATTTTAAGTCATGTAAAATGGCTTTGCAATTAGGGCAATAGTTTTGATGGTGAGAAATTATGTTATTTTTACAACATTCGCAAAGAACGCTTCCCAACGCGCCACAACCCCTACAAGAGTGGGGCGCAAGTAAATCAAGTAGGCCGGGAAATGTTGTATTTTTTACATTATTTGGCATATTACTCTTGATTTTACTATAAAGTTGATGTAAAATACAAGCATAACAATATAAGTGGAGGAAATATGGCTCGTACAAATAGTGACGACATGCTGATGGAGGATGAACTTGCCGCTGCTTTCCTGAGTGAAGACGACGGTGTGGTTACTTCAACCGAGACTACCGAAGTAGTGGCGGAAGATTTGCCTCAAGAAGATGGCAGTGATGTCGTTGAAGATGAATGGGTGGAGACAGAGGAGTTTCCTGGACAGCTAGCCGTAGATGTCTATGAAACCGCAGATAAACTGGTAGTAAAGGCGCGCACTGCTGGCATCTCGAAATCCGATCTTGACGTCAGTATTTCCGATAATATCTTGACGATTTCGGGTGTGCTGTCAGGTGGTGAGGACGAGCAGACGACGCGTTGGCACATTCAAGAGTGTTATTGGGGTGAGTTTACGCGGACGATTGCTCTGCCAGTGCAGGTGCGAGAGGATGAGAATAGCGTGAAAGCTGAGCTCAAAGATGGTGTGTTGACTATTATGTTTGATAAGGAAAAGACCGAGGCACCGAAGAAGATTGCGATACAGTAACTTGATGGCGAACAAGAATAAGTCGGATTACGTCCGACTTATTTTGTGTGGTTGATTCGGAAAAGATTTGAATAAAAAAATATCCTCCCGGTGGGAGGATAATTTTCTAGTTGTTGCCGCCAATGATGTTCGAAATGACGAAGTTGACGATGGCGAAAGCGAGGACACAGATAACCAAACCAATCACGCCGTAAAGGATGGTGTCTTTGGCTTTTTTGACTTTGCCGGCGTCGCCAGAGGAAGTCATATACTGGACGCCACCAACAATGATGACTACGACGGCGACGAGACCAAGAACGCCAATGACGCCATTGATGATACCAATGACCGATTGGTCGAGAGTTTCGCTATTTTCTCCTTCTGTATATTGGCCTGCATTTGTTTCAACTGCAAATTTTGCTAGAGCTTCTTTCATTGTAATTCCTTTATTTATCTTTAATTATATTTTACAACTATTTTTCTAATAATGCAATATCGTTTTGTATGATATAACCGGATTTATTGTCATCGTTTTTGTTGTCTTCTCCACTATTGTATCCGATAATGTTTTTAATGACGAAGTTGACGATGGCGAAGGCGAGAACGCAGATAATGAGACCGATGACGGCGTAGAGGATGGTATCTTTGGCTTTTTTGGTTTTGCCAGGATCGCCGGCAGAAGTCATGTATTGAACGCCACCGATGATGACGAAGACAACGGCGATCAGGCCAGAGACAGCGATAATGCCGTTCAAAATGTTGACAATGACATTGGGGAGCTCGCCAGGGTCGCCTTCGTCTGGGCAGCCGGAAGCCGCTCGAACTTCTCCTGGAACGTTTTTGTTATTGCAAATGGAGGTGTCAGCAGCGTAAGTGGGCGTAGCGATGCTGAAACTTAATATACTGATGGCAATAGCAGTGATGATTTTAATTAGTTTGGATTTCATGAACCTCCTTTGCAATGGTTGTTGTATTATTAAACGCTTCTTGGTCAGCGGTACGAATCATATTTGATACGAATGCGGTAATAATCTCGGCGAGGGCGACGATAGTAAGGCCGATGAGGGCGTAGAGGATGGTCTGTTTGGCTTTTTGGAGCTTGCTGGGGTCGCCACCAGAGGTGGTGTAAGAAATGCCACCAACCACAACAAAGATGGCTGAGACGACGCCGGCGACGCCAATGACCCATTGAATGGTGCTGGAGACCATATCGCCTGGGTCCATGCAGGCGTTTTTTGTGCAGTCGGCGCTAAAGTTGGCGTTACCTAGGGCAATACGGATGGTATTTAAGATGACGTTGGAGAGCATGACAATGGCGAGGCCGATGAAAGCTTGAGTGAGGGTTTTCTTGCCGTTGGCAACTTTGCCGGGATCGCCATTTGAGAGCATATATTGATAGCCGCCGTAGATAACATAACCGATAACTAGGTAAGCGGCGATGATAGTGAGGTCAGTGAGGACGTTGGCGACGATGGTCCAGATGCCGGATTTGAGGGTGGCTTCGTCGTGGATGTCGACGTTACAATACCATGGGACAAGGCCAAGCGGGCCATCGCACTCGCCGCTATAACTGAAGCCTGTGACGTCTTTGGTGTTGACGGTGGCCTTTTCAGATTTTTTTGCAGCTTTACAATCTTTAACCTTTTTGTTAACTTCTTTTTTGTCGTTGGTGTATTTTTTGTAGGCTTTTTTCTTGGTTTTATTTGGTATGGTTTTGTTGGTTTTCTTTTTTTTGCAGGTTTTAGAGTTGTATTTAAAAAAACCGTTGGTAGTTTTTTTCCAGTTGGAGGCGGCGGAGACGGGGGTGTCGGGGAGAGCGAGAGACACGGAAAAAACGGCCATTAGTATAGCAAAAAACGTTAAGAATTTCTTAATCATATCTTTATCTTAGCATAAATACGAAAAAAGTCTAGTTTTTCGTAATGGTTGTGATTATAAAATAAGTTTGACTAAAAGGTAAAATAAGCATAATACCTCTTGACAAAAATGCTTATGCGTGCTATAATTATGTTACGCCTTGAAATGGGCTTTCTCTGGAAAGCTTGCTAAAAAAGGGAGGCGGAATATCTATGAGTGGTAAAAAATCCTCAAAACTCGGAAGGTTAGGGGCGATATTGGCCAGTTTTTTGGTGCTGATAGGTATTTTTGCAGGGGTGAGCGGGGTGATGCTGTCTAATGACGTACATGCGGTAAATGCAAATGAAGAAAGTAGCGAGACGGTAACAGAGGAAGAAGCGGAAAATAGTAACGAATCTAGTGCGGATGAGAGTAATGAGTCGGATGCAGAAGATGATGCTGACACTGATACTGACACAACAGAGAAGAGTGGTAACGGTTGTAAGGACAGTTTGGGAGCTTTGGGCTGGTTGGTTTGTCCGGCGATGGAGAAAATTTCAGGGGCGGTAGATTGGCTGTATGATAAGATAGAGGATATTTTGGTGATCAATCCAGTGAAGGCAGAGGATGGTTCGCCGATTTATGAGATTTGGAAGTATTGTTTGGGACTAACGAACATTGTGTTTATTATCTTCCTTTTGATTGTGATTTATTCGCAGCTGACGGGGCTGGGGATTTCGAATTATGGGATTAAAAAGGTGTTGCCGAAGCTAATTGTGACGGCGGTGATGGTGAATTTGAGTTTTCTAATTTGTTCGCTAGCAGTGGATGTATCGAATATTATAGGGAATAGTTTAAGGGGCGTGTTTGAGTCGGTGGAAGAGGCGGCAGTTGCTTCGAGTTCGATGGATTTGAGCGATGCGTCGATGGGGGGCATATATCGGGCGATGGCTGGTGGGGCGGCACTGACGCTACTAGGGGGCGGAGCGATTGTATTTGATGCCGGGATGATTTGGATGTTGATACCGACAGTGCTGGGTGCGATTGTGGCAGTGGTGACGGGGCTAATTACGATTGCGTTGAGGCAGGCAGTGGTGGTGCTACTGATTATGATTTCGCCGATGGCGATGGTGGCAAATATATTGCCGAATACGGAGAAATGGTTCACGAAGTGGAAAGATTATCTGATTAAAATGTTGGTGTTTTATCCGATGTTTTCGTTGTTGTTTGGGGCTTCGTCGTTAGCGGGATTTGCTATTATTATGAGCGCGACGGATGGATTTTGGTTAATGCTGGGGCTAGCGGTGCAGATTTTCCCGCTGTTCTTTGCGTGGTCGCTGATGAAGATGAGCGGAACGGTGCTTGGGACGATTAATTCGAAGTTGAATGGTTTGGCGGCGAAACCGTTGGCGACAAATAGAGCTTGGGCGGAATCGCACCGGAAGAATATGCAGCTAAAGCGGATGGCTTCTGGCAAGACTTATACTCCAAGTATGTATTTAATGAATTACATAGCGAATAGGAGGATTGCGCGGGAAGCAGATATTGAAGAAAATGCTGAAACGATTAAAAATCGAGGACTTGCAAGCAGAGCTAGTAGGAATTGGAAAGAGCCTGGGGCGATGGGTGCACCGACGGAACGTGGGCGTAGAATCTACGAGCAGCAGGCGCAGAATTTGGAATATAAGCGAATAATAGAACGTGATAAGAACACGATGAATCGTGGGCTTGGCTATTTAGCGAAAGAAGGGACGGCTGAACGAAATAGATTGGATAAGCTTGATGCTAGGATGGTGCATGCAGCGGATACATATAAGTTTGAGATGGCGCGAGGTGAAAAGATTGAATATGAGAATGCGATGGGGTTCAATGATAGAATGCGTTCGGCGATGGATGCACACCTTGATATGGAAAATGGATTTGAGAGGGATGAAAATGGAAAGGTTATTGGCAGAAAAGTTGGCTATAAGTTCCATATAGATCCAACAAAATTGGAAAAATCCGCAGAGTTGGCACGATACAATGCAGCATATCAGATTATGGAGAATAATCCAGGCGATGTACAGTATGCTGCTGCAGTGGCTGCGCAGGGTTATGATACGCAGAAGAAAATTTTTGAGACAAAGATGCAGAAGTTTAGTGATATGACTGCGCCGACACAGGACGTGTTGAACCAGATGAATGAACTTACTGTAATGAGCAAAAGTGATTTGGCCAGTGGTAAGACAGCTGCCAAATTAAATATAGATGCGATTGTGGCTGGAATGAGGGTTTTGAATCAACGTGGCGATACGGATTTGTTAAAGAAGCAGTTAGACAATGTTTTGGATAAGGATTTGGGTGGTGGAGTAGAGCTTGGTACGCACGCTTCGCAAGCTTTGGCTAGCTTCTTGATGTTTGAAGTGAAGGGTGGTGACCCAGCTTTAAGACGGTTTGGTAAATATATTAACCTTGAGACCGCGCGGATGTTTAATGAGGGAAGTGACCAGAGACAACAGAAGATTGTTACCTATGATGAATATATTAAGGGATATCATGAGGAACCAGATGGTACAAGAATGTATGCGAAGAAGGATTCAAAGAAGTTGCTCGAGGGTACTTCACTTGACGATATCGAGAGAACTGCGCTTTCTAATCTTGATGATAGTTTGAAGAAGGCTTATGGGTATGTAAAGCCTAAAAATGGTGAAGAACTGAAGCCGTGGGATGTAAAAGGCTATCTCAGAAAACGCGAAGAGCTGCAAATTGCGATGGAACCGGCTTTCTTATCAGCGAGCTTAAAGTGGCCGTCTGGTAGTGAACAAATTAATAGTGGTGTAAAGTTTTGGACTGGATATGAGCTAAAACAGAAAAAAGACGAAGATGGTAATTTGATGGTTGATGAGAATGAGGATCCGGTTTATGAATTATCTCCAGTATGGGAAGGGAAGGAGTTTGCTGGCTACGAAGATGAGGTTGAGAAATATTATAGAAGAAAGACTGGTGATTACTTCAAGGATCAAACAACTGGGCAGATTTTGGGGATGCGAACGGACTATCGCGAACCAGCAATCGAGCATTTGCTTGAAATGTATTTTGACGATGAGGGTGATGGCGGGGTGCCTGGTTCTCGAAGGAGAGAATACGAGGCGGAGAGGGCCGAAATACAAACGAGATATGGCGATGAGCCAAATGCTAAGGTTGCTGATGCGAAACGAAGTAAAGATATGACAAAGTTAAGACGTAGACTTGCCGGTGAACAACTGCGTAAGATTCTTGACGGCACTGGTAAATTGGAACAGATTTATACCAACAGGAGATCTGGTGCGACCATCAATGCAAAAGACTGGTTGCGGCAAATGCTTAATTTGGACGATAAAGATGAGATGTATAAATATTTAAACGAAAAAGATAAACAACGAGAGAAGAAGCAAAAGGAAGAATCAAGGCCTCAGGTGGTTTCTGGTGATGATTCGAGTGTATCTTATGATGATGGAACTAGGACGAGAATAAGCGCTGAGCTTGATAAGATTTTTAATAAAACTGGTGATTATGCTGATCCGGATGAGGGGTTCTATAATGAATCACTAAAGATGATGGAAGAAGAATTTGGCCAAGATAGCATCGTTGTGAAAAAATACAAGGAGTATAAGAAGTATAATAATAAGGTGAGTAGAGGCGAGTTGAAGGACGAGCTGGATAATATAATTAGTAGTTATTATAGAGAACAGTCATAAAGGGTTTTTGTTAGAAGCGGTCTTTGCGGATTAGTGATGATGTTTATGGTTTGGTGGGGAATTGTGGTATAATGGTATCATGGCGCAATATAAGGTGCCTCAGGATGTTGAGGCGGATGATAAGTTACTCGGGCCGTTTTCGTTTCGGCAGTTTGTTTATCTTTTGATTGCGGCGGGCTGTATTGCGGTGGCGGCGGCTTTGTTTCAGATATTTCCACTGCTGGCGATAATTCCTGTTTTGCCAGCTTTGTTTTTCATTGTTTTAGCTTTGCCACTAAAGAAAGACCAGCCGATGGAGACATACTTGGCAGCGATTGTGTCGTTTTATTTGAAGCCGCGAAAACGTATTTGGACGCCAGGCCAACGAGAATCTACGATTGCAATTACGGCGCCGAAGGTGGTAGATAATGATATTCGGACGCGTGATATCACAGGTGAAGAAGCGACGCACCGATTGTCGTTTTTGGCGAATATTGTGGATACGGAGGGACGTGCGATTAAAGGTATGGGGGGTAATAACCCAGTAAGTGATGAGTTAGTAGCGGAGGCTAATGCTGCGACAGACATGTTTGAGACGACGCATTTTGATAATTTGGAGAATACGATCGTGAAGGATGAAAATGCACGACATGAAGAAGTAATGCGCGAGATGAGAGCGGCAATTGCGAAGACAGAGCAGATGACGATAGGCGATGCAACAATTCAAAAACGAAGCGATAAATCGGAGCCTAAGGCTGCGAAGGCGTCGATGGCGGAGACGGTATCTAAGTTTGAGGGGCGAGGACCGGATTTTGCTTCTGATACAGTAGTGGTGCCGGGATCGGAGGTGGTGGAAAAGCCTGTGGAAAAGACAAATCGTGTAGAAAAAGTCGAAAAAACTTCGCCAAAACCTAGTATAATAGAATTAGCAAATAATACTGATTTTTCTGTTGCGACGATTGCGAAGGAAGCTAACCGAATAAATAGAAAGGACGAGGGCGAAGTTTTTATATCGCTACACTAAAAATATGAATCCACAGCAACAACCACAAATGATGATGCCGAACCAGCCGATGCAAGGCGGGCAGCCGATGCAACCTGTGCAGTCTATGCAGCAGCCGCAAGTGATTATGCCGGGACAGCAGCCGCAGCAGATGCCAATGCAACAACCTCAAATGCCGGTGCAGACACAAATGGCTAATGCTCAAATGGCGCAAAATCCTAATGCAGCAGCGATGGGTTCGGCGGCGATGCAGGCGCAAGCAGCAGCGCCAATTCCGCCAAATAAGGAAGTGCCAACTTCTACACAGGCGACTTTGATGATTTCTGAGCTCAGGGACAATGTGGTGATTATGAAAGACGGGTCGTTCCGTGCGGTGGTGGCTTGTAAGTCAATTAACTTTGATTTGATGAGCGATATGGAACGAGAGGGTGTAGAGTATTCATATCAGAACTTTTTGAATTCATTGAAATTTACGACACAGATATTGATTAGGTCGCAACGAGTGGATATTGGACCATATTTGCAGAGATTATCGGAAATTAGGCGCAATAACGATAATATGCTGCTGGGTGTGTTGATGGACGACTATATTAATTTCGTGGATATTTTGTCGCAAGAAGCGAACATTATGGATAAATCGTTCTTTATTGTGGTGCCTTATTATCCTTCGGCGGATATGGAAAAAGATTTGCAGCAGACAAAGAACTTTTTCAAATCGTTTACCAAGACTAAAACGTCGGAAGTGACGAGAATTGACCGAGCAACTTACGATAAGGCGTTGACGGAATTAAGCAACCGAGTGGATTCGGTGACGTCGGGGTTGTTCCAGATTGGGATACATTCGGTGAGACTGAATACTAGGGAATTGGCAGAGCTTTATTATAACTTTAATAACCCCGATACGGCGGTGAGGGAACCGTTGGTAGATTTCTCGAAAGTGGCGACGATGTATGTAAAGAAAGGTGAAAAACCGATGAACGGAGGACAAAATGGCTAAGAAACAAAAACAATTGACGGCAGCGGAAATTGCGGCGCGTAATGAAGCGATGGAACAGGCTGAAATTCAGCGGGCGTTTGAGCAGGGAACGAATACACTGCGAGATTTGATTTCGCCGTCGTCGATTGAGATTCATTCGGATTATTTTAGATTGGGGAATAAATACGGGCGGACTTTGTATGTGTATGGATATCCGCGAATGTTGTATACGGGATGGCTTTCGCCGATAATTAATATTGACGAGGTGTTGGACGTGTCGATGTATATTTATCCAGTGGAATCGGCGGTGGTGATGAAGAACCTAAGGACGAAGGTGACGCAGCTTGAGGCTTCGATGAATGTGAATGCTGAAAAAGGGCGAATTCGTGACCCAGAACTAGAAGCGGCGATTTCGGATGCTGAGGAACTACGTGACCAGTTGCAGGTGGGGGCAGAGAGGTTTTTCCGATTCGGATTGTATATTACGTTGTGGGCGGATTCTTTGGATGAAATGAAATTTGTGCAGCAGAAGATTGAGACGATATTGGGGCAGCAAATGGTGTTCTCGAAAGTAGCGAGTTCGCAGCAGGAGCAGGGCTTAAATTCTATTATGCCGCAGT
The DNA here is from genome assembly GCA_964468665.1 of uncultured Candidatus Saccharibacteria bacterium. Taxonomy (GTDB): domain Bacteria; phylum Patescibacteriota; class Saccharimonadia; order Saccharimonadales; family Saccharimonadaceae; genus Nanosyncoccus. The sequence continues at coordinate 16,700 of CAYXTS010000002.1, read as the reverse complement.
GTACAGATCAGTTGCAAATTCGGCGTAACATGAATACGGGGGCGATTTCGACGTCATTTCCGTTTACTTCGGCAGATTTGACACAAGATAAAGGGATATTGTATGGCATCAATATGCATAATAATGGGTTGGTGATTTTTGATAGATTTTCATTAGAAAATGCAAACATGGTGGTGTTTGCGAAGTCTGGTGCTGGTAAATCATTTACGGTGAAGTTGGAAGCGCTCAGGTCGATGATGATTGGGGCGGAAGTGCTAATTATCGATCCAGAGAATGAGTATCAAAAGTTGTCGGATGCAGTAGGTGGGACTTATATTAGACTGTCCTTGAATTCGGATGTGAGGATTAATCCGTTTGATTTGCCGAAGGTGGTGGATGCGGAAGATGCGAATGATGCTTTGCGTGCGAACTTGGTGACTTTGCATGGTCTATTTCGGTTGATGCTGGGTGGGAATCAGGTATCGTCTTCGGGGCAGGTGGTGCCGGCTTTGACGGCGAACGAAGAAGCTGATCTCGACCAGGCTTTGATTGATACTTATGCACGAGCGGGGATTACGTCGGATCCATTGACTCATCAGTCGACACCGCCGACGATTTTGAACTTGTATGATACTTTACTCCATATGGAAGGAACGGGGCCGGCTTTGGCACAGCGACTGCGTAAATATACAACTGGGACGTTTGCGGGGATTTTCTCGCAGCAATCAAATATCGATATCAACAATCAGATGGTGGTGTTTAACATCCGTGACCTCGAGGAAGAGCTGAGGCCGGTGGCGATGTATATTGTGCTTTCGCACATTTGGAATATTGTGCGAGCGCAGCAGAAGAAGCGGCTCCTGATTGTAGATGAGGCGTGGCAGTTGATGCAATATGAAGATTCGGCGAACTTCTTGTTCTCACTTGCTAAGCGGGCGCGTAAGTATTATCTGGGGCTTACGACGATCACACAGGATGTAGAAGATTTTATGGGTTCTAAAATGGGGCGTGCGATTGTGGGGAACTCGTCGATGCAGTTGCTCTTAAAACAGTCGCCGTCGGCAGTGGATGTGCTGTCGGATGTGTTCAAATTGACTGAGGAAGAAAAACGGCGTTTGTCTAACTTCCCGGTGGGGCAAGGGTTGTTCTTTGCGGGGCAAAATCACGTGCATATGCAGGTAATTGCGTCGGAAACGGAAGAAAGCTTGATTACGACGAATCCGGCGCAGAGGCAGCAGGGGCCTGGCAGGGTCACTTAGAATCCCAAACCGAAGTTTTCTTCGTCGCCTACGCTCATTTCATTATTCTCAAAACCAACATAATTTCTTAAGCCATGGACTTGTTCTGTTGATAATTTTTACAAAATTCGTCAGGCGCTCGCGCTTTATGCTGACCTGCTATTATTTCTGTTTATCTTACTGGCTCTTACCCAATAATAGTGCATTGATACTATAAAACTACTCAGGATGAGCGCTCACGCACTGGAATTTTGTTAAAAATCACAACATAACAAATCATTCTAAAGGCTTAAGAAATTAGTTGATTTTGAGTATTAGGATGAGAGGACGCAACGAATTGAATAGCCCTCCGTTTTTGCATACGGGTCCACAAGGTACCAATCTCCCATACCTGGGACGTCATGAAGAACTTGTTGTGTTGCGTCATTGTCATATGCACGGGTTGCCGACCAATAATGGCTTGCATAGTCTTGGGAATAACAACCATCGCCATCCCAACAACTGTAATAGCCAGCAGATATCGATCCCCAAACATTACGAATGCCGCTGGAAGGGAAGTTATTAAAATCATTTGCAGTTGGAAGCTTCCAGTTAGACGGGCAAATGTCTTCTGAAGCATCATCGGCAATCCACGGATCAACTGTGCCGGCGGATGCAGCGCAATAGTTATAATATGCGCCATCTTCTATGGTTTGGCCGATGACCGATTGTGGCTCACATCCGACGCCGTCCCAGTAGTTTGTAGTAAAAGAACTACTATGAGAAAAATTTGAAAGCGATGCTGATACTTCGCCGATAATTCTAAGGTTTCTAGTCATATAGCACTGGTTATTAATCAGTCCAGTTGTATATCTACTTCCATCACGTTTGTCAATCATAATCTTACCGCAATCAGCGAGAGTAGCGTCTTGCATGTATAGTGGTTCTGGGTTGGGGTTGGCTACACCAACGAAATTAACGACGTTGCTGTAAGTTCCATCAGCTTGGGTGGAGGAAGCTTTAGCACCAATCTTGAAGCTGATGGTTTTGCTGCCATTGGTGGTTTCGTCTATTAAAGTTACACCAGAACAATCGGAAACGGTAGCTTGATTACATAGTGGTAAACCATTGTAGCCAGATGCAGTACTACCTTTAGCCCCACTAACCCAAGTAGAGGAGGAAGTGCAAGTACCATCACACCAGGAATAGCCCCAAGTATTATCGTTAAAGGAAGTAAGAGAAGATATATTAGAAGAGAGATTAGTAAAAGTATTGGAATTACTAGAATGATTTAAAGTCGTATAGTTATGCGTATTATTACCTACAGTACTACTCACATTATAACCAGCTATAGCATTTGAAGTGGCAGTTACTGTAATGATATTACTATCCTTGCCATCACCAGGGCTCAAGTTCTCTATAGTTAAATCACCAGAAATGCTAAGAGAAATAGAAGGGTTTAAGTTAAACTCAACTTGTTCGTTAGACTGGAAGGATTCAGCAAAAGTACTAGATGTTGGGAGTATGATACAAGAAGCAAGGAACACGATGACAAAGTTAAGGAGTATGATTTTTCTTGTCTCTGTTAAATGGCGAGTTATGATATCTAAACGCTGAGTTATGTTTTGATATTTTATCTTCATGTTATATCCTCACTTATAATTTGCCTTTTATCCCCCAAGTGGTGCCATGTTTACAAAAGGCGTACATAAAAATGGCACCACTTGGGGTGCAATAGCCAAACGTTAAGCAATCAGAGACTACTTCCACGCGTGACATCCAAGTAATGCCATTTTGAGTGGAAATGCCTCGTATATAAAATATACTGATTGCGTTTATTTTAACATTTAGCTATTGCTCTTTTATTATAACATACTTTTTGTGCTTGTGCGGAAAAAAATTGTTTTGTTGATTGGCACTCTTGACGTTGGAGTGCTAGTAGGGTATAATGGTAATATTATGGCGAAACGAGATTACTATGAAATACTGGGCGTAGGGAAGAATGCGTCTGATGATGAAATTAAGAAAGCTTATCGTAAGTTGGCGGTGAAATATCATCCAGATAAAAATCCTGGCAATAAAGAAGCTGAGGAGAAATTTAAGGAAATTAATGAAGCACACGATGTGCTTTCGGATAAACAGAAAAGAGCGCGTTATGACCAATTTGGGCATGCGGGTGTGGGTGGTGCCGGTGGTAATCCGTTTGGCGGTGCGGCGGGGAATCCATTTGGTCAAGGAGGGGCGTTTAACTTTAATGGCCAGACATTTAACTTTGATTTTGGCGGAGGTGGGGCGTTTGATGACATTTTGGGAAGTATATTTGGTTTTGGTGGAGGGGCGAGAAGGCCGAGAAGAGGAGTTGATTATCAGACTACGGTGACATTGACGTTTGAGGAGGCGATTTTTGGTGCGACGAAGAAGGTAACGGTAGAGGGGAAAGATTTGAAGGTAAAAATCCCGGCGGGAATTGATGATGGAATGTCGATTAGGTTGCGTGGCAAGGGCGGGCCGGCGCCAGAGGGCGGCTCAGAGCCGGGTGATTTGTATGTGCGAGTGCGGGTGAAGCCGCATAAGCATTTGACGAGAGAGGGTGCGATTATCTTGTCAGAAGAGAAGATTAGCATGGTGGACGCGGCGCTTGGGTGCGAGATTGACGTGGAAACAGTGGATGGAACAGTGACGATGAAAGTGCCGGCGGGGACACAGAGTGGGACGCCGTTTAAGCTGAGCGGGCACGGTGTGCCGTTTCGGGGGGATGGTGACAGGGGGCCGCATATTGTAACAGTGATTGTGGAGACGCCAAAAAACTTATCTAGGAAACAAAAAGAGTTATTGGAAGAGTTTCGAAAGACTAAGAAGCGCGGATTTTGGGGCTAAATATAATTAATTTCTAGGCGGTGACGCGCATTTCGACAAGGCCGGTGCTGACATTTCGGACGACGAGATCGACGCCGTTATTGGCGCGTTCGATACGGTGAGTGACCCAGCCGGATGAATTACGGACGACTAACGAATTTGATAAGAGACTTCCTTCAATATAAGAAGATGAGCCATCTGGTGCGCGATAGATGACTCCGTTTCGTAGTAGCATTTCTTGTAATTTTCCCATTTTACCTCCACTTATTTTAATTTAGTTTAGTCCTTTGCGAACGAAATTGCAAGCATGACTAATTTTATTTTCGGGATTTTGTGATATAATAGAGATGGAATATTATAATTTGATGTTATTTGTTAACCCGTTGATATAAGAAAAATATCGACAAAAACAATTAGAAAGGTAATTTATGGAAATTGTGATTCCGATTATTGCCGCTATAGTGGGTGTAGCTGCTGGAGCGGGCGGAATTTTTGCGTATAATAAGCGCAACGAGAATGGAGGGAAGGATAAGGCTGATGATTTGGTGAGGAAGGCGAAACGGGAGGCGTCGGATATTGTTTTGAATGCGAAAAAAGAGGCTTCGGCGATTACCGAGAAGAATCAGACGGAAGAAAATGAGCGACGTCGAGAATGGAAGCGGACGGAGAATCGTTTGGCTGAGCGTGAGTCTAGTTTAGATGCGAAATTGGACCAGCTAGAAAAGAAGACAGAGAAATTGAGCCGCGAAGAGAAGGAACTAGATGAGCTTAAAAATGAGGTGCGTGAAATTCGGGCGAAGCAGCATGAAAAACTAGAAAAGATTGCAGGTCTATCGAAGGCAGACGCGCGTGAAAAATTGATGAAAATGACCGAGAATGATATTAAACAGGATTTGGTGGGGCTGATTAATAAAGAACAGAAAGAGATCAAGCATGGAATTGACGAGACGGCGCAGGCGATGCTACTTACGGCGATGGAAAGAATGTCGTCGGAAGTGACGGCAGATCGGACGGTGACGGCTTTGAAGTTGCCAGATGACGATATGAAGGGGCGAATTATTGGTAAAGAGGGGCGAAATATTCAGGCTTTGCAACGAGCGACTGGTGTGGATATTTTGGTGGATGACACGCCGGGGATGGTGGTGCTGTCGTCGTTTGATCCGATTCGTAGGCAGGTGGCAAGGTATGCTCTTGAACGTTTGATGAAGGATGGGCGAATTAATCCGTCGTCGATTGAAGATGCGGTGGCGAAGGCTGAGCGTGAGATTGAAAAAGAAGTAGTGCGTGCGGGTGAAGATGCGGCGCGTGAAGTGGGTATTGTGGGAATTCCGCGAGAGATTTTGCATTTACTTGGTGAGCTGAAGTTTAGAACTTCGTATGGGCAGAATGTACTTTTGCATTCGATTGAGATGGCTCATGTGGCCGGGATGATTGCAGAGGAAATTGGTGCGGATAAGCGAATTGCGAAGACGGCGGCTTTGCTTCATGATATGGGGAAGGCGGTAACGCACAAGATTGAAGGGAAGCATGCGGATATTGGGGCGGAGTTGGCGAAGAAGTATGGGATGAGTGATGAAGTGGTGCATGCTATTGCGGCACATCATGATGATATTGAACCGACAACGCCTGAAGCAATTATTGTGAAAATTTGTGATGCGATGTCGGCTGCGAGGCCGGGTGCGCGGAATATTTCGGCGGAGAATTTTGCGGAAAGGATGCGTGACCTTGAAAACATTGCAACGTCATTTCCTGGTATTGATAAGGCCTATGCGATTTCGGCTGGTAGGGAAATTCGGGTGATTGTGGAACCTAAGCAGATTGATGATTTGTCGGCTTTGAAGTTGGCGCGAGACATTGCGAATAAGATTGAGGCGACGATGTCGTATCCGGGAGTGATTAAGGTGAATGTGATTCGCGAGACGCGCGCGGTGGAGTATGCGAAATAGCGTTTAGTGATTTAGATGGCAAAAGCAATTGATAATTATAAAGAATTAAGAAGTCAGTTAGCTTTTAATGCAGATGAAAAATATCGTGATTTCACGATGAAAGGGGTGCCGAGTGATAGGCCGTTTATTGGTGTGAGAATTCCGAAGGTTCGGGAAATTGTAAGCCAAGTGCCGAAAGAAAAGATTTCGGAATTCATTAAAGTGGAGCCGGTAGCGATTGAAGAAGTGTTGGCGCGAGGGATGCTGATTTGCCGGTTGAATTATGACGAGATGCTTGCGCGATTTGATTCACAAGTTTCTTATATTGATAATTGGTGCACGTGTGATATATTTTGCGCGGGTGTTTCGAAACTGATTAAAAAACACCGGGCGGAATTTTTGGATCAGAAGATTGATAAATTGATTGATAGCAAGGAGGAGTTTTCGGTGCGGGTGGGGTTAGTGCTTTTGAAGGCTTCATATATAGATTCTGATTACTTGAATGTGATATTTGATAGAGTAGAAGGTTTGGCGAATCGAAAAGAGTATTATATACGGATGGCGATGGCGTGGCTACTCGCGGAGTGTTTTATTAAGTTCCCAGCTGCGACTACTGGATATTTGGTGGCGTCAAGTTTGCCAAAGTGGACTTTTAATAAAACGATTTCGAAGGTTTGTGATTCGTACCGGGTGGAGCCGGAGGAAAAGGAGATATTAAAAAGGATGAGGAAAAAATGAAAAGAGAATTAGTAGTGCATGGAGTGTATCGGCATTTTAAAGGTGGAATGTATATCGTGGAGGATATTGGGAGGGATTCGGAGACGGAAGAGCTGATGGTGATTTACCGAGCGCTTTATGGTAATGGAATGCTATGGGTGAGATCACTTGAAATGTTTATTAGTGAGGTGGACCATAAAAAATATCCGGACGTGAAGCAGAAGTATCGGTTTGAGCTTATGGAGATGAAAATAGAAGAATAGAGAGAAGGATCGGGAAATGTGTCTTGAGGTATTTCGGGAGTATGAGAAGATGAATGGATCGAGGTACTAGGAGGGTAGGGGACTGAGACGTCATATATTGTGCACCCGATGGAAGCGGCGGCGATTGTGGCGACAATGACAAATGATGTTGACGTTTTGTGTGCAGCGGTTCTTCATGATACGGTGGAGGATTCGGATTTTACAATTGACGATATTCGTGCGGAGTTTGGTGACGAAGTGGCGAGGTTGGTTGCATCGGAGAGTGAGAATAAAAGGGAAGATTTGCCGGCAAATGAAACTTGGAAGGTTCGTAAGCAGGAAACATTGGAGCATTTGAAGGATGCACCAGTTGAGGTGAAAATGGTGACACTGGGTGACAAGCTGTCAAATATTAGGGCGATTTGCCGGGATTATTCTACGCTTGGTGATAAGCTCTGGGAGCGATTTAATCAGAAGGATAAAAATGAGCATGGTTGGTATTATGAGGGGATTGCGGATTGTTTGAAGGACGAGCTTGGTGAAACTTTTGCCTATAAGGAATATGTTCAGTTGGTTGAGAAGGTGTTTGGATAAATATTTGGTATCGGGCTATTTCTTTTTGGAGCTCACGGTGATGCCACCGAAGGCGCCAGCTGCGTCGATGTAAATGGTGTGTTTGCCTTTTGCCGTGACATCTTTTCGTTCGTCGTCGATGCCGCCAAAGATGAAGCCAGATTTGACTTTGATTTGGACGTCTTCTGGGATGGTAATGTCGATACCGCTGAAGGCGCAGAAGGCTTTGATGACGGTGTCTTTTTCGAATTTGGCGTTTCTGAGATCTAGGTCGACTCCGCCAAAGATAGCAATGATGTTGGATCCTTGGAAGGATTCTTTATTATAGGTGCGTTCATTACCGGAGAAAATGGCGGTTTGGGAATCCATGATTTTGCCGTTTTCGAGATCCTCGATTTTTTTACCGATTTCTTTATCGTTGTTTGTGTGGAAGATGCTGCGGAAGACGATGCCGAGGCCGATGACAATCAGAACGACGGCGAGGATGACCTTCCAGGCGATATCGTAAGAGAAAACGTCCCTAGCTGCGAGAAGAAGAATGACGCCGATGCCGATTATGACGAGGCTGGAGAGCTTTTCTTTGTCGGTGAAGAGGCTGATGACGCCGGGGACGATGATGAATAAAGTCCACCACCCATCAAAGAAGATGTCGATATTAAAGAGGCCGATAGCGTTGCCGCCGAAAATGACGCCGAGTGCGATGATGGCGATGCCCCAGATGATTGGTTTGATTTGTTTCATTTTGTTGCTCCTGTTTTCTAAGGTTATTATAGCATATTTGAGATTTTGGGAGAAAGGTGTTGACTTTTTTATACAACAAGAGTATAATAATAAGTAGGTAATGCAAAGGAGTAATATGGATTTTTGCCAATTCTTTAAACAAAAAAGGCGGGCAATTGGAACCGTAAGAGAGTTTGCGAAAGACAATGGCTATGACGTGGCCTATATTTCGCGGCTTGAGAATGGAATTACAACACCCCCAAAGGACTCCGATAAGTTGACAAAGCTAGGTCTTGCGCTTGGTATCGCTAAAGGTTCTAGTGAATGGCAAGAATTCTTAGATCTTGCTTCAATGGCAAAAAATGAGTTACCGATCGATTTACGGGATGATGAGCGAGCGGTAGCGATGTTGCCAGCGTTCTATCGAACTTTACGAAATGAAAAGTTGGATAAGGAAGAAGCTGAAAAATTATTAAAGCTAATCAGGAGTTCCGGAAAGGAAGAATAAATAATGATTTATTTAGGTAAGGGTGGGCAAATTCCTTACCTAGCTAAGGATAAAATAACCAAGGAGGTAGATAATTTACTAGAAGAATGTTGGGACGGAGTGTTTCCGGTAGACGTAGAGCTGTTATGTGATGGTTTGGGGGTTAGTATTATTCCTGTTCCGAAACTTAATCGCATGTTTTATATTGATGCGTATGTGTCGGCAGACTTTAGAACAATATATGTGGATGAAGCCGAATTTGAAAAGGAAAGTCCGAGATATAGATTTAGCGTGGCGCACGAATTGGGGCATTTGTTACTTCATCGGAAGTATTATCCATCTGGCGTAAAGAATATAGACGAATGGTTGAAAATTTCTAGGCAGATTGCGACGGATAATGCTGAGTTTCAAGCAAATTTCTTTGCAGCGAATCTGCTGGTACCTAGTGAAGAATTTGCGATAGCACTTAACGAGTATTATAATGGTGATTTTTTGGAAAATGTGTGGCTGGCGAGTGACGGGGAACGGGAGAGGATATTTAACAGCATTCGGCGAAAATTCAAGGTTTCAAATGATGTAATTGCGAGGAGGATTAGGGAGGTGTTCCCGGAAGTGGAGAGGGCCCAAAAATGACTAAGAAGCAAAATAGCATAGATGTCTGGAAAAAGGCGGTGTCTAACTCTATGATTAGGATAATAATTATGTTTGTGGGGTTAATTGTGATACTTGCTGTTTTCAACAACTCGGATTGGGCAGTTATATTGTGCTCTGGGTTGTCTACAGTTGGAACGATAGTATTAGGGACAGTAGCAATTATTCAAAACAAGAGGGCAGAAGAAACGAATGAGCGGTTAGCTAAGATAAATCAGGATCAATTAGAGGTGGCTATTATTAAAGATAGTTATCCGTTGATCAAGTTTTGTGATTTACAGAGGATCGAAAAGAATGGGAGTATCTTAGTCCTGAGGTTTTTTGACACAAGAAATAACCCATTGAGAGAAGCATGCACAAGGAATGTGGTCGCGGTTCCCCTAAAAGGGAAATTTGAAAATGAGGAAGTGCAAAGAGAGATAAAGATTCGTGATGAAAAGGTGAGAGAGTCATTACAATTTACTTTTAAAAATGATGATTCGCAGACTGGTTTTTATATGATTAAGGTTCCGACGAAAGAGCTATTTGATGGATATAGATACTGTAGAGTTGAATTGGAGATGGATCTAATTGGTACTGCTGGGGTTGTGACGAAGTGTAAAGGCTACGCTCTGTTAGATAGTAAGAGTAATCATAAGGGTATGCCAGGAAGGGAATACCCGCATGTCTATCATCAATTTTTTGAAATCAAGGAGATAATGAGCGAACAGAAATATCTAAACAGTAAATAAGTACTGTATTTATTGATAATTTCTGTTTTTCGATATCCACTCTGCTATTTTTAAATCTTTACTTTTAAGGTCGTATGTTTTCATGAAAATTTCGTAGTCAGTATTATTTTCGATCTTTGGTTTTCCTTTTGTAAGAAATAATAATATTTTTAGTTCTGAGCGGATATAATCGAGATACAAGTTTAGAGTTGTATCGTATGAGCCGTGAGAGTCTCTATTCAGAGTTTTTCCCTAAAGGTACAGACTTCAAGAAGGTGACAAAAGCTGATATACTAGAAGTAGAATCGTTAATTAACAACAGACCGAGAAAAAGACTCCAGTGGTTAACGCCACTGGAGTACTACAAGTCTCAGTGTTGCACTTGAGGGGTTAATCTAGGAAGCTATAGGTGGGGTCGAATTTTTTCGAGAAGTATAGCGCGGTTAGGCCAGGGGCTCAGATTATTTCGGCGGAGAACTTTGTGGAAAGGATACGCGACCTTGAGAATATTGCAATTTCATTCACGGGGATTGATAAGGCTTACGCGTGGTATAATGTAGTTATGGCTTATAAGAATAAAGTTACAATAAATGATAAAAAAGTTTTTTTGAAAATGTTGGTTGACGCTGTGGTTGAAAAGGACGTGGAGAATGCTTATCGCCAAATCATCCAGAAATACTATGGCGGACGGTTTACTTCTGTTCATGGTACGGATGGATATCTTGAGCCTTATAAAGATTCGTTGTTGTCTGGTGATGAAAAATCTTTGCGACTTTTGCTTGAGGCGAAGTGGCAGAAGAATTTTAATGATGGCGACAGAATAAAACTACTTGCACAAGTTATTTATTATATGAAAAAATTTGAGCAAGTTGGAGATAGGCTTCCAAACGTGATTCTTGGTGGTGACGAGAACGAAATGTTCACGATCTATGCGCCGAAGCTTTATCGTTATCTCGAAAAAGATTATGATTGGAATATTCCGCCGAGTTCGGCTTATGAAAATGAAAAATTGCTTCGTGAGCTCGAGGGCGATGATAATGTGAGGGACATTTTTGTATACCGGATTGACAAGAATTTTGACATTGATGATGTATTTGACGACATAAATGCGCTTAAGGAAGTCGGTGAATTTAAGAAATTGAGAGTTGATGAAGCAAATCTTCGTAAAACTTTTGATGAATTCGTGAGATTGGTTTTTGGTGGCGACACTTGGCTTGCCGGAGTAAAGAAGATTGGCGCAACTGAAGCTGTGAGTATTTTCATTAAGTCGATTCTTGGACACAATGATATCTATATTCATCCGAATAAGCCGAATACGTTGGTTAACGGACAACAAGAAATCCGAATTTCTGGTGCAGCTTATCATGCGTTTTTCTCGCGCTATGATCGGCAGTACACTGTGAAGGAAATAGATACGATTACTGCCATTGCTGATCAATTAATCGAAGAGCTTGATCGGCGTTTTAAGGGTGATTTTTGGACACCGACGATTTGGGCGGATGAAGCGATGAAGATGATGGAGCGAGATCTCGGAGCTGATTTTCGTGATAAGTACGTGGTTTGGGATCCGGCAGCTGGGACAAAGAATTTAACTCGTGATTATCGTTTCAAGAATTTATTTACCAGTACGATCCATCAAGCTGAAATTGACATGAGTAAACAATACAATACTGAAGCAATTAGTTTCCAGTATGATTTTTTGAACGATGATGTTGGCGTAAATCCGGATTCTGATCCGCGTGATCTGAAAATGCCGAGAGAGTTATTTGAGGCATTAAAGTCGGATAAGCCGATCGTGTTTTATACAAATCCGCCTTATGGGCAGGCGACAGATCAAGGGACTTCAAGTAAAGCCGGTATTGCTGAGAATAAAATTGCACAAGAAATGCGGAAAAAAGATTTTGGGCATGCATCGCTTGAATTGTATACTCAATTTATTTATCGGGTTCAGAAAATTGCACGGGATTTTCATCTTTCGAATGTCTTCTTCTTCTTCTTCAATAAGGGCTTTTTGGCATCTCCCGCTTTTGAGAAGTTTACTGACGAGATGCTAGATCAGTTTGAGTTTCATGATGGTTTTATGATTAATGCCGGTGAGTTTCAAGGGACATCTTCTAACTGGGGTATTATATTTAGCAATTTTGGTATTAAGAAGGAGCAGTCTTCGCGTCAAAATGAATTTAAATTTGAGATTTTAAAGTCTAGCGACCATGGTGTAGAGAAAATAGTGGAGCATACTCTTTCGCGAGTAAAATCGAAGGAGTCGATTTCGAATTGGCTGGGTGAAATAAGACTCTCAAAAGAGGAATATAACGATGGTAGGTATCCGAGAGTTTTGGGTGGATTTAATTTACCGGCCGGGAATAATCCTGGTGGTAAGCTAAAGGCTGGTGCGATTGGTTTTATGCATAATAACGGCATGAATGTACAATATTCAGATAAATATGTTAATTTGAATACTTGTATGAACTATTCGGACCATGGGGTTTCCGTTACGCCTGAAAACTTTGAGCGTGTTTGCGTAGTATTTGCTTGTCGGAAGTCGATTTTGCCTGATGCCTCTTGGATAAATGATAAAGATGTGTTCCGGCAGCCAAGTGAAGAGTTTCAAAAATCATCGGAATGGACAGAATTTGTGCGTGACTGCGTAGTGTACTCTTTGCTTCATCGCTCGTCATACCAAACGTCGTTACGTGATTTTGAATATAATGGAGAGTTATATGACGTCAAAAATGAATGGTTTTTTATGTCGACCGCCGAGATTAATGACCTGGCGGAGAGATATAATCTGAATGATATTTCGTTTGACGCAAGGAATTCTGGGGAACGATTTGTTTATAAATATTTGCACAATGAATCGGGACGAAGAATTAACCTGTCAGAAGAGGCGCGAGAGTTGTTGCTTGCGGGTGAAGGTTTTGTCAGAGCATGTTTTGCAAAAAGATATGTGACGAACATGAGTCATCCGGAGTGGCACTTGATGACTTGGGATGCGGGATATTATCAATCATATAAGATTTTTACTGATAATAAAGATGACGAAAAAATTGTTGAAGCTTACGATAGGCTCAATTTCGCACGGACTCGCCTCGAAACTAAAATTCGGCGGAGAGTTTATACTGATGGTATTCTGAAGAAATAAAGTGGTTGGGGGTGGTGGGGATTAGGTTTGAGCTGATCCGCGATTGAAATGTTACGAAATACAGAGTGTTATTTTTTAACTTCTTTTTTAGGTTGGTCTTTGCTGGCGATTTCTTTGAGGGATTTTTCATTGAGATGGCGCAGACACGAACAATGATGTTTAAAACAATAAAAGTAATAATTAGAACGATAATTAAGATGCCGACTATGAGGCTGATCCACTCGGCGTCTCCAATTAGGCGATCGATTTGTTCGAAAAAATGTCGCATTTGGCTTCTTTGGGATTATTATAGCATAGTTCTTGTGGTTGGTGGGTGAAACTTGTGGCTGAAAAATATTTGAGTTAGGTTTTCATGATTGAATTGTTGGCAGATGAGAGTGTGATAAGGGCTACTTCTTTTTGAGTTGGTTGTTGGCCCATTTGAAATAATGAAGGGTTGGCACAGTAAGGTAGCTATAGTTGTTTATTTCGCCAAGCAACTCATCGATAGAATTAAACTTTTCACCATAAGGATTCATTTCTTGTATGTATTTGTCCATTGAAGAGCTGTTTTTGGAGTTAATTATACGGAAGAATTTTTTGGTATCCTTATTTTCTTCGGCGAGGTCTTTGAGCAATTTGGCAGATTTATTAAAGTCGCCTAGTTTGAAATAGAGAATAGAATATGGAAGTATGAAATGGGCTGAAATTTCTTGATATTGTTTAAATAGTTTGGTCGCGGCAGATTCATCTTCGAGAAGAGCATATAAGTGCATAAGATCATAGCGGACTCCTAGATTGTCGCTACGACACAATTTCAACATCTCTTTGCATTCTAAAGTGGCTTGTCGTATCATCCCGCAGTCAATTAATAACTTCATATACCAATAGCGAGCACGCATGTAAGGCCGTGTATCGAAGGCGAGCCAGAATTCGTGGTTTTGATTATGATCAAAATAGCCCTGTTTGTCTAAAATTTTGGCCCCTTTTTTAATAAGGGCTTTGTATTTCTCGAGGGCCTCAATGGGATCTTTTACGGTTTCGTCGATAAGCATGCGAGCGGCGTCGATATTATCACTATCGAGCTCGAGGGCTTTATTGAGGTATTCTATGCATTTTTTATGTGATGAGGCTTCTTCGGCAAGTTCGAGATAATCATCGGATGTTTGTGGGGAATGATTCGCAGTGTGATTTTGAGTGTTCTGGTTATATTCAAGCATATATTCAGCAATGATCCGATTGAGGTCTTCTTCGTTCCTGATCTCGTCTGGATAGTTTTTTAGGTATTCTTGTACTTTACGAAACAGATCTTCAGTTTGGCGTGGCATGGAGGCTCCTTGTTTTATTGTGTCTTATTATAACATAAACTTTCGTTTTTACAGAGTCGATATAAAAACGGTTTTTGGTGTGATAAAATTGTAGTGTGAATATGAAAGAATCGAATGAGTTTATAGAAGCAGAGAGGGGAGTGGAGGTCCACAGAGTGTATCGGCATTTTAAGGGGGATTTGTATATTGTGGAGGGGGTGGCGGAGCATACAGAAACAGGGGAAGAAATGGCGATTTATCGGGCGGTGTATGGGGAGGGGAAGTTGTATGCGCGGCCTTTGAAGATGTTTGTGAGTGAGGTGGATCATGAAAAATATCCAAAGGCGCGACAGAAGTATCGGTTTGAGCTGGCGGAAATTGATAGTAAGAATAAGTCGTGATTATCTGGCGGGCGGGGTGTGTGATATAATGAGGTTATGGTAAAGAAACGGGAAAGTTTTAAGGCAGTTTTTCGGGAATATTTGAAGAAGGGGGTGAAGCTTACGACGTGGCAGAAGTGGGGTGTGATGATGGCAGTGGTGGTGTTTGCGGGGTTCTTTGGATGGGTGTATGAGTTGGTTTTTTATTATTTTGATGCGGGAACAGGGGAGTTTTATATGCAGGGAGGAAACTTCTTGCCGTGGATAAATATTTATGCGATAGGTGCGGTTCTGATTGTGCTGGCGTGTTGGAAGTTGCGACAGTGGCCGTGGGTGGTGTTTTTGGTTGCGATGGTGGTGACGGGGGTTCTGGAGTTTGTGGCGGGATGGTTGGTATATATGATTGGTAATGGGACGAGATATTGGGACTATAATACGGAAATACTGAACTTCGGGAATATTGGGGGATTCGTGTGCCTACGTTCGGTTTTGGTGTTTGGAGTGTCGGCGTTACTATTGATGTATGTGGTGGTGCCGGGATTGATGTGGCTGGCGCAGAGGATGGGAAAACGAGGATTTTTGATTTTGTCGGTTACGCTGTTTGCGGTAGTGATGGTAGACGAGGTATATAATATGTTGGCTTTACATGTGTTTGATTGGCCAAATGCGATGGACTTTTGGAGGGGTATGGGGTGGAAATATTTGACGTGATTTGATATGATGAAAGTAAGAATTTGATAAGGAGGAATATGGCAAAAGTATATTACACGAAGGAAATAACGCCGGAAGGTTTGCAAAAAGTATTTGAGGCATTGGGCGTAGAATTGCCTGGAAAGGTCGGCGTGAAAGTATCGACGGGTGAAAAGGGGGCAAAAGGATATTTGAAAGCGGATCTCATTGGGCCGTTTGTGAAAGGTTTGAAAGGGACGATTGTAGAATGTAACACTGCTTATCCTGGTGCGCGGAATAAAGCTTCGGATCATATGAAAGTGGCAGAGGATCATGGTTTTACGTCGTTTGCTGAGGTTGATATTATGGATGCGGAAGGGGAGATGGAGATTCCGTTTGAAAAGGGGAAGCATTTGAAATACGATTTGGTGGGTTCGCATTTTGATAATTATGATTCGTTTGTGAATCTTGCACATGGTAAGGGGCATATGATGGGGGGATTTGGTGCGAATTTGAAGAATCAGTCGATTGGGTTTGCATCGCGAAATGGTAAGGCGTATATTCATTCTTGTGGGAAAACTAAGAGTCCGAAGATGTGCTGGGTGCTGAAACATGACCAGATTGATTTTATTGAGTCGATGGCGGAAGCTGCGACTGCGGTGGCGGATTATTTGCAGGAGAAGGGACGGCCGATTGTCTATATTACTGTGATGAACGCGCTTTCAACGTCATGTGATTGTGACGCGGAGCAGGATGATCCGGTGATGGCTGATCTTGGGATTGTGGCGTCGCTTGATCCAGTGGCAAATGACCAAGCGTTTATTGATATGATTTGGGCTTCTGACGATCCGGGTGCAGAGGCTTTGAAGGAGAGGATTGATTCTCGGCTTGGGCGGGAGATTTTGCCGTATGCGGAGAAGCTTGGGTTGGGATCGCGTGAATATGAGCTGATAGAGGTGTAGCCTTTGTTTGTGACTGATGGGGTTGTGGAATTCGACTTTTTGTGATATAATGATTTGAGTGAGCGGGCCGGTAGCTCAGCTGGTTAGAGCACGAGCCTCTTAAGCTTGGTGTCGTGGGTTCGAGTCCCACCCGGCTCACCAGACCGAGATTTCTCGGTCAAACGCCCAAGAACTAGTGGTTCAA
>CAYXTS010000001.1:0-68994 GCA_964468665.1 uncultured Candidatus Saccharibacteria bacterium | reverse complement strand
TTGCTCGGCTTTGCATGGTGGTGGACTGGTGTATTGACCACCCCGAATACACAGCTAAACTGCGCGTGATACCTAAAAAGGATTATCCTCTAGTGCTACCATGTATATTCTAAAATACACATACAGGAACTGGGGTTCGAACTTTTGGCGTAACGATATAATATCCTATAAAAAGTATGGCCGATCCAGATTATTGCGTTCTTAAATTCACAACAACAAGTGACAAATACTACTGCAATTTAAAGACAGAAAGATTCTGAAATCAAATAATCCTGCAAGTCAAAAAACGAAAATATGCAAACTTCAAGACGCCACAGCTTATCTACGAACTAAACGAGAATCGAAACAAACTTAGACTTTTAACACAAAATATGTTATAATAAAAACAATCGTACTTTAAAATTAGGAGGTGGTAAATAAATGAAGCATCTAGATAAAAGAGAAGATTTTTCTTCAGATGAAAAATTCGCCAACTTCAGAAGTCTTATTCTGAATAACAAAAAGAGTAAAGCCTTTTTTAGATCAGCAAGCGCAACAAGAAATATTTATGGTAGAATAGAAACCGTTAATAAGATAATGCAAAATAGATCAATAAAAACAATAATTGATCTTGCTCCTACCGAATATCGTTGCTTTAGCGATGAATTTGGGTGTGAATTAGTGAATCAATTTCATAAGATCTTAACAAAAGAAGGTCCATATATCATCCAATGCGATGCCGGCAAAAAGCGCACCGGCTTTGCCAGCATTGTGCTAGAAATGTTATCTGGCACGGATTATAGATTCATTGTTCAAGATTATATTGAAAGCTATGTAAATAACAACGGGATTAATGTAGCCGATGATCACGACATAGTAGAAAAAATCAGAAAACAAAAAATCAATAGAATAATCCAATTCATTGGCGAAACGGAAAAAGATGTTTCGGAAATAGACTTTATCAATTCAGCAGAATCTTATTTGTTAAAGTATGGGTTTAGCAAATACGAAATTGCAGAGCTTTATAAAAAACTAAAATAATAGGTCTCAATCGAGGCCTATTTTTTCGCATCAATAAGAAGTTTTGAAACATATTTAGACTTTAAGGCTTTATACTTCTTACGATCAAAATTAGCTTCCTCAGCAAACTCACATTTTTTTTCGAAATATTCTTTTGCCCTATTTGGGTTAGCGATTAGAAAGTCGCGCAAAATAATAAAATCCTTATAAGAATCATTTGAAATTGGACAGATATGAACATGAAAATCGCCTTCACCAGTCTCTTCTTTTCGACTTGCTAGAAATATCCTATCATCATGGCTATCATTCCCTTCGAAGTAACCATTTTTAACTAGTATGTCACGAATAGCTCCCATTTCCGTCGCATCAGAAACTCCAATCAGAATATCAACAATATTTTTCCCACC
Source organism: uncultured Candidatus Saccharibacteria bacterium (assembly GCA_964468665.1). Taxonomy (GTDB): domain Bacteria; phylum Patescibacteriota; class Saccharimonadia; order Saccharimonadales; family Saccharimonadaceae; genus Nanosyncoccus. The sequence continues at coordinate 67,588 of CAYXTS010000001.1, read as the reverse complement.
AATTCCAACCGCACTACTCCCCACATGCTCAATCTTAATATTGTTCGGGATAAATGATTTTATGCGTCTTTTTTCGTCAACAAAGCGTTGTTTCAAAGCATCCGAATATTCAATTATATCTACCATTATAATCATATTATAACACACTACTTAGATTAACTTGTATTTTTCATTAAAATATGATATTATATAAAAACTAAACGCACATTAACATAGGGGGTAACGAAGTTGAAGACAAGAATAGTTTTTATTGACGAAAAAGGAAACGCTCATTTAGAAAATAAAGATTTTAAGGGTGGTATTTTCAATCTTGGTGACTCATTGACAATCACCGTGAACGAGCAAACGCTAGAAAAAGTCCCATTCCATAGTGGTCTATATTGCAAAATGTTTGGAACTGTCTTGGTACTTAAAGACAACACCGTTTTCTTAGCGATAAGAAATGGAAGCGCAAAAGAAAAATATAATCTCTACAAAGGGCAAAATATTTATATTGATCTAAAACTCCACGGATATTATTGGGAAAAAGAGAATGCATATTCGTTTACTGAAATCAGCGATAGGAAATTTTACGAATCAGAAGAATCATTTGCCAATTTTAGGCCACTATTCCAAGGTTCCAACCATTTCTACCGCTCATCTAGCCCCGTCGACGATGCATATCATCGTGCAAAATCGGTTCGATCATGTGTAAAAAAGTTTGGCATAAAAACAATCATAAATATGGCAGATACCGCCAAAGAATATAATGATTTAGTTACGCTATTAGACGATGATGAAATAGATGTCTTACGAAATTGTAAAATATACCCGATTGGCAATGACTCCGGCCTCTATTCAAAGGAATTTGAATATTCTATCCTAACTGCTATGAAATTAATAATAGAGTCGGAAACACCCTGTATGATTCATTGTCGAGCCGGAAAAAGACGAAGCGGTTTTGTCTGTGCCATTCTTCAATCCCTGTACGGAATGAGTGCTGAAGAAATAATGTCGGATTACATGATAAGTTATGAGAATAATAACAGAATAACCTATGATGACAATCCAAAAAGATATGATTATCTAAAAGACGATACTATAAAAAAAATTCTTCACCACATCAATGGCGCAAACCTCAACGATTTAATTAACTCTACAATAAAATACTTAGAAAAATTAGGGCTAAGTCATAATGAAATCAAAAAATTAATATCAAAACTTCGTTAAAAAAAGCCCCCGGTGTTTCCGGGGGTCTTTTTAACCATATGCCTTCACGTCAAGGCACTCATCGCTAAATTCGCGATACCAAAGAGGACGATAGTTCTCCCAGCGTCTCGGACGCATATTGCTGTCTTTAAATATTTTTTCCATTATCAAACGAGCTTGAATATAATACTCAAGTACTCGTGCATCATCATGTAATACTTGTGCCTGCAAATTCGTTTGGATCTGAAAAATATTCACGACCGGGAACCTAGTACAAACGTTAAAAAAGTAATTAAAGTTTTTAGCAATCGCACGCAAATCATCAACACCCACAATATAAGCGAAAGTAGTTTCGATTCCATAAGACTTTGCCAAGCTCATAGATGCATAAAAATCTTCAAGTTCATAACCAGATTTTACCATTGAAAGGTTTTCCTTTCTCTTAGTAAAATTATCTATGGCAAACACGATGGCAGTTTTCCCAAACTTAGAAAACTCTTTAAGCGCAGAACCGCTCATCAACTGACACCCGAAATACATAAGCTCACCATGGAATCCATACCCAACCGCAACGTTATAGACTATGCTCATATGTTCAAGGACCTCTTGCTCATTCGAGAATAAACCTGTTACAACTGCGATCTGATCAAGTTCATCAATCCTGACACCAAGTCTCTCCTTTTTGCGAAAAAAGTCCTCAATTTCATCTGCAGTACGAAGCTCATGCTTATCTTTGATTACGGTGTCATCATACAAAGCTTTATCATTATGAACACAAGCCTTGCATCCAGCGCAATTGCTTCTACTACGGCTATTGAGATTGAGAAGCTTTCTCCCCCTCTGATACGAAGTATCACAGGTATCAAGTACCGGCTTATCGATAGTACCGATTTGGAATTTTTTGAAAAACACCTTCCCGTCCTGAATATGGAAATTTGAATCCTCGTAGCTTCTTACCGGTAAAGCAAACCATGATAGATCATTACCATAAAACAAAGTACCATTGAAACGAGTCCTAAATCCTACTTTGACGTCATTGTCGTCAAGGCACACGCCGGTCCGATTAAAATCAATGAGACCAACTTCTTGCGGAGAAACTCCATACTTTGATGCGAGAGAATACCATTCTCCAATTTCAGACGTAATCTGAATACCATTATTTACGAGAACATTAGACATATTATCTCCTCCTTTTTTAAAGAACATGGTTTTCTTATAGCCCAAAACATTCATATTATAACATATATCTAATATAATAACAAGTACAAAAATTAGCTGCATTACATCCTGATTATTGCTTCGTAATTTGCAAAAAACAAAAAAGAACCTTCCAGGTTCGTTTTACCTTTTTGGTGAGTCGGGAGGGGCTCGAACCCTCGACACCGGGCTTAAAAGGCCCGTGCTCTAACCAGCTGAGCTACCGACCCAAATTGTAAATAGTGGACTTTTGCAGTTTTGGTGCAGCTATAACACCACCAGAAACTATTATACCACAAATCTCAAATAATGGGGGACTTTTGCAAGTTTTCCCCGCCTGCTCCGCCGGAAAACTATAATCTCAATACGATTATCTTTCTAATAACTAATCTATGAGTACTCGATATCTATAGGTCGGGCTTGACTTCTTATATGATAGGCGTATCATAGTAGTATGAAAAGTATAACTATTCATACCAAAAGGATAGAATGTGAAAGATAAATTCGTTGGAATATCTAAGGTTGGCGAAAAAGGTCAAATCGTAATCCCAAAAGAAGCCAGAGATATGTTTAATATTAAACCTGGCGATTCGGTGGTAGTACTTTGCGATAAGAAAAAAGGGATGGCAATCGTAAAATCCGAAGTTCTAGAAAGCAACTTTAATAAGATAATGCCAAGTTAGTATGAATGTGATTGAAATTTCTGACTTAACCAAAAAATATAAGGATAAAATTGCCGTCGACAAACTTAACCTAAAAATCAAACATGGTGAGCTTTTTGCTCTGCTCGGCACGAACGGTGCTGGAAAAACTACGACAATTAAAATGCTGACCGGATTAGTGGAGCCTACATCTGGTAATATAAAAATACTAGGACTTGATATACGGAAATATTCAGCAGAAATAAAATCTAAAATAAACGTTTCGCCACAGGAAACTGCGATTGCACCAAATCTGACCGTCTATGAAAATCTGGATTTTATGGCGGGCGTGTATCAAATCAATAATAAGTCTAAAAAAATTGCCGAGCTTATTAAAGATTTCAAGTTGGAATCGATAAAGAATCAAAAAGCAAAGACTCTCTCTGGTGGCCTACAAAGGCGGCTTTCGATTGCGCTAGCACTAGTAAACGATCCGGAGATCTTGTTTCTTGATGAGCCGACGCTAGGACTGGATGTGATTGCTAGAAAAGAGCTTTGGCGACTGATTGAGTGTTTGAAAGGCAAAATCACAATCATTCTCACCACACATTATATGGAAGAAGCCGAAAGTTTATCAGATCGTATCGGAATTATGAAGAATGGAAAAATAGTTGAGGTTGGAACTGCGAAAGAGCTAATTAGGAAAGCAAAAACTAAAAACTTTGAGGACGCTTTCGTAAAGATCGCCACAGGAGAAGAAAAATGAGTCGTATGCTTAATTTTGCCGTGCGAAATTTCAAAGAGCTAATTCGTGATCCGTTAGCGCTGGTATTTGAAATTATTTTACCGCTATTTTTACTTTTTATTTTCCAGCAATTTAATATTCCGAGTGAAAATTATAGATTAGAGAATTTTACTCCAGGTATTGTAATTTTTGGGCTTTCATTTATTACTTTATTTACGGCAACACTAGTAGCAAAGGACCGCGACTCAGCACTCCTCATGCGACTCGGTGCTTCACCGATGAAGGCTAGTGATTATATTTTCGGTTATGTTCTTTCACTTTTTCCGATTATTTTGATTCAGAATATTTTATTCTTTGGCGTAGCGTGTATGATGGGGTTAGCATTCAATTTTGGTATAATTTTAGCAATAATCGCAACTCTATTTATCTCGATATTCTTTATTACACTTGGGATTTTAATTGGGAGCCTAGTGAGCGAAAAAGCCACAGGTGGAGTAGGGAGTATCGTCGTGCAGTTAGTCTGTTTTACGAGCGGAATGTATTTTCCATCCGAAATGGTGGGCGATGTGTTCGCAAAGTTCTGTGAGTTTTTACCGTTTGAAAGCTTAGTAAGGATAATTAATGGAGTTTTGAATAATAACATATCAATAATTGAACCACGAAACATACTAATCATTATTGTTTATACTATTGCGACAGTAATCGTTTCTTCTGTAATCTTTAGATGTAAATCAAAACAATAAACCCCCGCACCTTGGGGCCTCACTTTCGCTTATATTCCGAACTCTGCTCGGCAATAAAAAATGCGCTTACGCGCAAAGGTCCAAAGTTTTTTGCTATAATGGTGGGCGATACAGGAGTCGAACCTGTGACCTCGTCTACGTCAAAGACGCGCTCTAGCCAACTGAGCTAACCGCCCATAGCACCAACATTCACTATTATACCACAAAAACAAAAATTATCACAAAAACTCACCTTCTGTCTTATTTTATTTAACCTATATAACAAAATCATAGATATAAATTTAACTAATTTTGCAAAAACCCTCGTCAACATAAAGATTCTGAAGATACGCCTGTTCAATTTATCTAGCATCGCTAGCTTTTGACCCGAAAACGCTACCAATCAAAAACCAACCAGTCACCCATCTGTCTCTCACCAACTCTAGCAATATAAGGTAAATCAGGCAAACATTAGCATTATATATTGACAAAAATACAAATGTGCTATAATTAAGAAATCGAGTGTCAGACATAATCTGACACCAAGGTGTTAGTATATTAAAAAGTTTTTAGAAAGGAGAAGTTTCTATTTCTTTTGCGGTTTTCCGCCTGTTACACCCTTTTTAGTTTTAGATTTTAGTCTAAATTTTTGTATATCTCAAAAACTATTTTTACGGAGGTTTATGCTATGAATATTGAAACTATAGGCAATGTCTTGAAAGAAACTAATGAGATAGCCAACACGGCATATAGTCCCATAATTAAAGAATGAGAACTCTATTTCCGTAAAACCGATGGCTACGACAACCGCACAACCGTCGCGAAAGCATTCACTAACTTCTGGGAAAAATCCAATACTGACAAGCTCGAGATTCCCGGAAAATGCATTCTGGGCGGCAAGGTATTTGGACGCAAAGGATTCAACAACGGCGATGAAATTTTTACTTCATACATTGAATCAATCGAGAGAATCGAGTGCGGTAACCATAACGGTATTCCGCATAATCTCATGTGCGCCACCACCATTTCCGGTAGCAAGTACTACTTCTACTCAGATGATCACAACGCCTACATGTTTCTAATGTTAGGCGACATGATCCATACCGGTAAGCTTAGTCAGCATCGCTGGTTCTATCTGAAACGCGAATTCCACAACTCCGAACTTATCTAAAAACAAAAAGTCCCCGACAGCCAGTCGGGGCTTTTTGTGTCTATACTTAAAACCGAAGACAAATCGTTCAAATATAACACTACATAAAAAACTACAAACAAAAACCCTGAATAATTGCAAAGGTTTTCTCAGCCTTTGATTTTGAGTGCTATAATTAAGATATGAATGAAAAACCCCAGCATGACAGCATTGCTTGGAGTGTATCTTCACCTAGTTTTCTAGATGATTATAATTTTGTAATCTTGCACGGCTACACTGAACACGGCGATACGGAATTTTTCCCGTGGCTTAAAAATCAATTAGAACATTTAGGTTACGAAGTGCAACTTCCAGAGCTGCCTGGTACCGATACGCCATCAGAACGCAAACAAGTTGAGTATGTGATAAAAAACGTCGTCTTTAACGAAAAGACTATTCTGTTAGGGCATAGTCTTGGCGGAGTGGTAGCAATGAAAACACTAGAAAAACTCCCATCGGCAATTTTCGGTTTAGGATTGGTGGCACCAAGTGGCCTAGAGAAGCAATTTTGGACGGAAGATTTTGAGTTTGACCGTCGCACTGGTAAGAGAAAACAGTATTTAGCGGGGTTTGATTTTAAATATGATTTTACGCAGATTACGCCAAAATTTAAGAAATGTATAATTTTAGGGACAGATAATGATGCGGACTACAGATTGCCATGTATGAAATACCTTGCAGAAAAACTAAATGGTCAGTTACGATTGGTGCATTCTAGAGGATTTCATTTTACCGCAACTGAAGAGCCTGAAGTCTTAAAGATGGCCGTTGATTTTGTCGAGAAATAATAAAAACCGCTAGAATGACTAATTCTAGCATGAATAGTGGGGACGAATTACTCAGATATTAACAGTCTATAAAGAGCTAATAGGGAGAAATTATCAGCTTACAACCCATGATATAATAAATATAGAAACGAAGGACAAAAAATGAAAATCGCAACTTGGAATGTAAATGAATTTACAGGAATCACAACCAATTTGGATAATCAAGAAACTGCGGATACCGTGAACAATGCAAACATTGAGGAGATGATAAACATAATCAATGAAAATGATTTTGATGTGGTATGCTTTCAAGAATATCCAGCATATGTTGACGGTGTGGAATCGATAAGTAAGCAAATAACACAGCGAACACATTTAAAGTATTATTGCACTTACGACACATATGATTCATATTTGTTTGATGGTGGCCGAGTTGGAGTTGCGATTTTTTCAAAATATAAAATTATTGATAAAGAATTGACACTATTTGGGAATCCAGATATGACGAAGACGAGTTCGTCTGGCATAGTTTATCATTCATTTGATAAAGGCATTATTAAGGTAGGAGTAGAAATACAAGGAAAGAAATACAGCATCATTACTGGACATGCTATGGCATTTGCGCCATTCGGAAGAACCGAATTTGACTATCCAGAATCGTACAAGCCGCTTGAAGAAATAATTAAAAAGTACTCTGATAGTAATTTAGTGGTAGCAGGTGACTTTAACACTGAAAAACTGTTCGATTTAGTACCTAGTATTCGTGGAATCGTAAAAAATATTATCAATGAACCGACAACTAAGGATTACTACGAAAAACGTGGCGCAATTCAAATGGATTACATTCTCATTAACAAGGATTTACAGAGTAAACAAGTTTCCAAAATCGATAATTTTTCTGATCATTACGCAGTATGTGCCGAGATTAACTAACACAACAAAATCGGCGAAAATGCTAAGTTATATAAAATCTGGTGGGGCTTAATTTACCAGGCTTTAACAGTATATAGAAAAAAATGGGATTGTTGCTAATCCACTAAAGGCATAGATAGTATTGACTTTTTTATTAAAGTATGATATAATACAAAAGAATGGACGTCGATCCACACAATCGATCCGTCAAATTAGCTCTTTTCCATGAAGTAGTACGATATGAATAGCATTTTTTTCGGAGGACCTTCCAGAAAGGACATACCCCTAAAAATGATTCAGAAAGGAGAACCCCCCCCCAATGAAAAAAATTACAAACGCTATTATTCTTTTGGTTGTCATAATGACCATGACCGCATGTTCCTCCACTACCAGCGCCTACAAATACGCTGATGAGTGGGATGTCGATGCTATCGCCGAAACTGTCAATGCAATGGACTACGTCAAGGCTTATGCCAAAGCGGATGCTTCCACTAACTACGATGGTCTACTCGATACCGTCAAGAATGCCATCAAAACTACCATACCTCATTCCGAGTACTTGGATTGGGAGAAGTTCGGAAAGCTTCAGAATGTATACGAGCTCGACATTAGCGAAAGCGACGTCAGCACAATGTCGGCTGAGGAAGTTGTTATCTTTTCCTCATATATCGCGTTTTACGACGAAGATAGCAACAATGTTTACATTCTGCCGCAATTTTATGTGACATCGGATGCGCAAAAAGCATATTGTCTCATCCACGAAGTGATTCACTCTCTCGTCCCTAACCGGAATGACGCAGATGACTCCATGATTGTTGAAGGTCTCGTTGATTGGCTTACGATTCAGATCTGTGACGAACTCGGTCTTGACGTCATTGCTTCTTATCAGGAATCCGTCCTTTGCGTACGCATGTTGGCGGATATCTATGGAGAAGAGGAAGTCATTCAAGCAATCTGCGAAAATCGCATTATCGATCTGATTGATGGTTCCACTGAAGCCGGTATGGCAGAGAAACTTAACATTTCTCTGTATATTGCCCATGGCAACGGTAATGCCACCATCAAAGACGTCAAAGAGGCAAGCAACGTTGAAATGGATATCATCTCTCACGCCGCCAAACATGAAGGCGTGAACATCAACGACTGGCTTGATGCTATAGCTCAAATCTACGAGTCAAACGGTATTAAGCTAGACATCAACTACTTCAAGAAGTAAAGGCAGGACGAAAAAGGCAAGGTCCTGCCTTTTTCGATGTCCTAAAAAATTAAGATAAGAAGCCGTAACATATGCGGCAATCGTGCCCAAAAAGATTTCAGGACATGTGCCTGAAATCCTTTTCATAATCAATTCTTTTCGTCAGGCTACATCTTATTTAAAGTTTAGTGGATCTTGCTGGGCTCGCATCGCAGATACGAGGCTATTTTTTGGCCGTATCTTAATGCGTAGTGGGGGCGAATTGGGCAGACATTAACAATCTATCGAAAGGATTTGAAGGCAAAATTAGATTATGAATGTGCTATAATAAAACGTAAGAATAAATGAAAGGATAATAATGGAACAAAATTCAGACACTAATACACCAACAGTGCCCGTGGCAGAAAATAATAAGCAAAATGGAAGCAACGGGTTAAAAATTGCTACAGCAATTGCTTGTATCGTGGCGGTTTGTGGTATTGGGTTTGGCGTTTACGGTATAATGCAAGTTTCTGATAAAGATAGTCAAATATCCAATTTAAAAACTCAGATTGAGGAACTCAGAACGGCTAAAAAAGATGAAACATCAACCATCGTAGATATAGATACTGATGATGGCAGCAAGTCCTTTTCTACTAATATTTTAACCAATATAAAGAATCTTGGCGATTCAACCTATGGTTTTAAATCTAGTAATTTCGGTAATGGAACAGCCTATGCGTATATAAATAGTGATGGAGATTTGATATTAGAGAAAGACAACAAATACACAATAGCATCAAACGTCATATTTGCGGATTTCTTATGGGAAGGCAATGGTGGTGCCCCTTCGCTTTATTTCGTGAAAGATGATGGCTCGGTCGGCGTCGTTAAGGATGTTAATGATACTGAAAACCCTGTTGCAGAAGAAGTTGCTGCTACTTCCAAGGCAGTGCTCGTGAGAAATATCACGACACAAGGTGGCCATAAAATTGTCATTGTAGATACTGATGGCAACTTTGTAGATTTGTAATTATTCAAAAAACACCCATAGTTTAGCTGTGGGTGTTTTTGCAATCAAATTGTTTAGGGTATTAACAGACATTTTAACAGAGGTAAAAATCGCATTTTTGACAGTTTTTTGTTGCAAAAATGGTTCAAAATTACATACTATTGCTGCAGGGTACTTAACAGATAATTACCACTAAAAAATCGGCCAAAATGCCGAATTATATAAAGTGTGGTGGTTCCGGCTGGACTTGAACCAGCGACACAAGGCTCTTCAGGCCTCTGCTCTACCAACTGAGCTACAGAACCATACTCCACATTATACCATACCTATGTTATAATTAAAAGTATGAAAGCTATTAATACCTCTCCAATTTCTGGTACCCAAGAGCTACTACCCAAAACACAAGCAATATTCAATGGCCTCAAAGCCAAAATTGCAGAATCTTATAAGTCCCATGGTTTTTTTGAAATAGAGACTCCGTTTATCGAACGCACCGACATCCTACTCGCCAAAGCTGGTGGAGATACCGAAAAACAAATATACAAAGTTATCAAAACATCCGAGTCCACCGACTCCGCAAATCAAGCCCTACGTTTTGACCATACCGTACCTCTATCACGTTATATTATAGAACACGAAAACGACCTTGATTTCCCTTTCAAAGTTTCTCAAATCGGCACCAACTTTCGCGGCGAACGCGCCCAAAAAGGTAGGTTCCGTGAGTTTTACCAATGCGATATTGACGTTATTGGTCGTACAACTCTACCAATTGCATATGATGCGGATGTTATCTCCACCTTACTTGACACCTTCAAATCATTCAATCTAAACACATCCGTGCTCGCACGCATTAGTAACCGCAAAATCCTCACAGGTTTCATGGAGGCATACAACCTCACTTCACTCACCACAGAAATACTAAACATCATCGATCACGCCGAAAAAGTCACTCCAGAACAAACCAAAGTCAGTCTTGAAGAACTTCAACTTGATAAATCCACCGTCAAAAATATCCTTTCCCTCATAGAACTAAACGGCAATCGCTCATCAGTTATCTCTTCGCTCAATAATCTTGATATCAGTAATAGCACCTTCACAGAAGGTGTCAATGAGCTAGACCAAGTATTATATCTATTAGAATCTCTAGGACTAGAGAATCAAGTTGCCGCTGACCTCAAAATTGTCCGTGGCCTAGATTACTATACTGGTACGGTATTCGAATTCATTTTACCAGAATATAAAAATATTGGTTCCGTTTGTGGTGGAGGCAAATACGAAAATCTCACTAAATACTTTTCAGACAAATCATTCCCTGGCGTTGGCGGCTCCATTGGCCTAACCCGTCTTTTCTACATCCTCAACGAAAAGGAACTGCTCTCATCTCCGTCTGAAGAACTCGTAGACTATGCCGTCATCCCAGTCACAGAACACGAGTTCGATGAAGCATTAAATGTTGCGCAAAAAATCCGTGAAAAAAACCTCACCTCCACCACCGTACTCACCGACAAGAAACTTGGTGACAAACTAGGATATGCTGCCAAAATTGCTAAACACGGTATCGTTATAGGTGAATCAGAAATCGGCGCCAAAACTTTAAAGGCCAAAAATTTCACTACCGGAGAAGAAAATACCATTAATATCGAAGTCGTTTCCAATCCAGAAGATTTCTGGGCCAACAACTAAAACTAATATTATTTTGTTTCTTTAAGAAATGCCCCACTCTGCCTAGACCATAACTTATGATACTCACCACGTTTAGCCAGCAAATCCTTATGCGAACCTTGTTCTACAATTTTTCCACCATCCAACACCACAATCTCATCAAGACCAGCGATAGTCGACAATCTATGCGCCACCACTATCGATGTCCGGCCCTTCATCAAGTTTGCCAATGCCTCTTGAATCAACGCCTCCGATTCCGAATCAAGCGCCGAAGTAGCTTCGTCCAATACTAAAATCGGTGCATTTTTTAAAATTGCGCGCGCAATTGCTATTCTCTGCCTTTGTCCACCAGATAATTTTACTCCTCTCTCTCCAACAAGAGTATCATAACCGTCTGGCAAATCACGAATAAAATCATCTGCATTGGCCAAACGTGCTGCTTTTCTTACTTCGTCCATAGACGCGTCAGGTTTCCCATAAGCAATATTCTCAAAAATCGATCTATGGAAAAGTGATGATTCCTGCGGAACATATGCAATTGCTTCACGCAAACTATTCTGTGTTACATCTTTTATATCTTTTCCGTCAATATATATTGCACCCGCAGTTACATCATCGAAACGCAATAATAATTTCGTCAAAGTCGTCTTACCAGAACCAGATACCCCCACAAGACCTACACTCTTCCCGGCTGGAATCCCCAAATTAAAATCATCAAAAAGTTTAGTTTTCTGCTTAAAATGTTTAAAATCAATATGACTAAATTCCACTACGCCATCTTTCACTTCCAATCGTACATCACTCTTATCATCAATAATATAAGGCAAATCAAGAATTCTCACCATCTCGCTCGCATTACCAAACGACCTATTCATGCCTCGCAAAATATGATTTATAGTCCATACTCTATTTAACAAAGAATTCGAAACCGAATACAAGAACACAATACTAGAAATACCAAGCCCAAATAAATCATGACTCATTACAATCAAAACAAGAAGGGCTGCGAATGTTATCATATTCACCGTGTTCATTGATAAATTCCGCCAAAATGATACCTTTGCCACACCAAAAGTAGCATCATATGTCCTGTGCGTCGCCCTACCAAACCTAGCTCGCTCATAATCCTCCCTAGCGTATGATTTCACTGATATTTCATTCGTAATTGAATCCGCTAATTGGCCAGTTTGCTTGTTTTCCGCCTCCGCCAGTGCCGAATCATAATGCATTGTCTTGTAATATGTTATTATTGCAATCGCCATATAAACAATAGCGTATAACACCAAAATCAATGCAAATGGTAGACACACTACCGCCGCCGCCCCCACAGAATAAATAAGCGTCAAAGCTAAAGGATAAATATCCCACACGAAAGACGATTTCAACGAGATAAATGAGTTCGGTAATTTATTAGCTGCAGATGTCAAAGAACCAGAAAAATGCTCACTATGGAATGTCATCGATTGATTCACGACCGCGTCAAAGGCCATTTTACTCAAATACTGCCCACACTTTGCATCCAAAGACCAATCCAACCAATCAATTGCTCGAACCACAAAAAGATTATTCATAGTAGCTGGAACAATCGTCAACAATAGTATTGATACATAATTAGATATTTCAAAATCCCCTGATGATAATTTTCCAACAATTTCCGATGTCCCAAATGGTACCACAACATTAGAAATGAAAACCCAAGCCGGCACCAAAAGCAAAATCAATATAGTACGGAACTTATATTGCATCAAAACTTTCCAGAAATAATACAACGTTCTTTTTATATTCACACTATTTTTCTCTCTCATATTATATATAATACCATAACTTCTTATTCTATTTTTACAGTTCAACATTGAGAAAAACATCATTCAGAGTTATAATTACATTATGAATAAATTAGAAGATATTGTTAGTCTATGCAAGCGTCGTGGCTTTATCTTTCCTGGTTCCGACGTTTATGGCGGCTTTGCCGGCACCTGGGATTTTGGACCTCTAGGCGTAATGCTAAAAAAGAATATTATGGATGCCTGGTGGAAATTTTTCGTAGAAGACCGTGATGACATTTATGGTATCGACGCAGCCATCCTAATGAATCCAAAAACATGGGAAGCATCCGGTCACACTGCAACATTTGCCGACCCACTAGTCGAGTGTAAAGAATGTAAATCTCGCTTCCGTGCTGACAAAATCGCAGATGGTATAAACGAATCAGTTACTACCGAAGAATTTTTAGCCACTCACACAAAATGCCCAGTTTGTAACAAAGAAAATTGGGGGCCAATTCGCAAATTCAATATGATGTTTATGACTCACGTTGGAGCAGTTTTGCCAGACGACAATCAAGAACAAGCCGCAAAAAATATTGCCTATCTCCGTCCCGAAACCGCCCAAGGTATCTTTACGAACTACAAAAATATCATCGATACTATTTATCCAAATCTCCCATTCGGTCTTGCCCAACAAGGCAAAGCCTTCCGAAACGAAATTAGCCCTCGCGATTTTATCTTGCGCGATCGCGAATGTTCTCAAATGGAAATTGAGTATTTTGTCAATCCTACTACCTGGGAAGAAAATTTCGAATCCATGCGTAAATCCCAACATGAGTTCCTAGAAAACATTATTCAACTACCAAAAACCAACATCCATGAACTAGAAGTTCCAGCCGAAGACAGAGCGCATTATTCGAAGCGCACCATCGATTTCATGTTCGACTATCCGAACGGTCAAGAAGAGCTCATGGGATTAGCTTATCGCACTGATTTCGATCTTTTAAATATCGCCAAGGCATCTGGTAAATCCATGGAATACCGCGACAAAACCACCAATGAAACCTTCATTCCACACGTCATCGAACCATCCATTGGTGTTGAACGCCTATTCCTGGCCGTCTTAGCTTCCGCATACACCGAAGACGAAATCAATAACGAAAAACGAATTGTTCTAAAACTCCCCGAAACTCTTGCTCCTTATAAATTCTGCGTTTCTCCGCTTCTCAAAAATAAATCAGAACTAGTAGAAAAAGCCAAAGAGGTTTACAAAACTTTACGTCAAAAATATGGCAACGTTACATGGGATGATTCTGGCAACATTGGCAAACGCTACCGCAAACAAGATGAAATCGGTACGCCTAAATGCGTAGTTATCGATTTTGATACCCTTTCAGACGACACCGTCACCGTCCGAGATCGCGACACTACTGAACAATCTCGCGTCAAAATCAACGAACTATAATTAAACTATCAGCCAAAGCTTTTGTGCTATAATTATCGGTATAAAGGAGATTTTATGGCTGAAAAAACGAGCATTAACAAAAAACCTATAATTATCGGTGTCTGCGTTGCAATAGTGTTAATCATTGCAATCACAATAATAATTCTTACCACTCAGAATAAATCCATAAATGACTCGTTTTTTGTCTCTGATAGAACCAAATATGTCTTAACGCTAGGCGAAGACGACGTTTCAATGAATGACGAAAAATACAATCCTGTCAAAACCCACCTAGTCTACTACTATTCTGGCGACAACATCACCGACCTTAAAGCCTATTATCAATACCCAGACGAAACGTCTGCCAAAGCAGCCTATGATTATTTCAAATCAAACACCGAAGACGGTACTTTTAAAGATATTACTATAAACGGAAACTATGTCATCCTCACCGCAGTAAATTCCGAATATGAAAATCTTTCCGCCTCGGACGTCAAAAACCAAATCGAATACATTACGAAATCTTCAAACAACACAGACGCATCCGAAGACACAAACATACCTGAACAAGACGAAACCGAACAATAATAACCAAAAACAAAGTGGCACATAATTATATGCGCCACTTCTTTATTAACTATCGTTCAAGCTCAATCTAATTATTTTTTTGCAGCTTTCTTTGCAGACTCAATAGTGCTAGATATTGCATCCTTTGCATCTTCGACTGCATTCTTTATGCCCTTTTTTAATTTTATTTCAGGATGAGCATCAGCGTAGCGCTCAATAGATGCTGCGATAATTTTTCTAGCCGATTCAATCCCTTCAAAAGCCTTTACTTCGGTTGTACCAGGCTTCTTTAAATCTTTATAATGATTAAAATGATATTCAATCTGCTTCAAAGTCTGCTGCGGTAAATCTTCCAATTTCTTATAGATATCTCCATTATTACGATCATCTTCTGGTACACAAATAATTTTATCGTCCACTTCTCCACCATCTACAAACCTCATTACACCAAGAATTCTCGCCCTCATCCAAATACCAGTAGTAAGCGGCTGCTCTGTAATCATCAGAACATCAAGCTCATCACCATCTTCGTCTAATGTCTGAGGAATAAACCCATAGTTGCATGGCTTCGCAAATGCCATCGGTTCCACCCGATCCAACATGAAACAAGCATGTTCTCTATCCCACTCAATCTTGTGATTCGAACCAGTGGGTATTTCAATTACTACGTTCAATTCACCCTTTTCATAATCCCCCGGCGTCAAAATCTTATTAAAATCTGCCATTGTTTTCTCCTTTTTATAGATATATTATACCGCACCACTCATTATTCGTGCAAGATTCAAAACCTTTGATAAGATTTTTGCTACATCTCTTATACGATTCACCACATCAAGTCTAGTAGTCCACATCAAACGCAACAGCTTTATCTCATCAGACCCCACATCTCCATTACTAGTCTCTACAAATGCTTCCATCATCGCATCATAATAATACTTCTTTTCTGGCATCAATTTCTTCCCTTCCGAATCTCTATATAAATTCACCTCCACACCAGACGCTTTTGTTAAATTTAATAGAAACCAACTTTCCACCAACCTCATATCAAATCCATCATTTAATCCCGACAGGCTCTGAGTAACTATTTCGAAATATTCTGCATTATCTGACCCTTCAGAAGCAATGCTAATCTTTTTTAAAATCAAAGCAGCTAGCTCCATCCTATTATAATCTTTTAAAAGATTGCCAAAATATTTTACCATCCTAGCACTAGTTACAAGCCCCATCTCACCTTTACCCCAATGAATGTTCAAATCAACTTGAGAAAACATTTCTATCCCACCGGCCAATTTCGATTTTTCTTTTCTTACGCCCTTCGCAACTACCGACATCTTTCCTGTCGGAGTAATAATGTTTAATATCCGGTCCGCTTCACCATAGTTTGTCCTTCTTAGGACGTAGGCAAGTGTTCTTATATCTCTACTTGACATAATTCTCGACATACCGCCTTATCTCCTCCGGTAACATAGTATCCTTATTTAAAACTCCAACCACTCCATATTCAGTTAAATCATATTTGTAATAGTCAAAAGAAGAAACTATCACTACCGGTATCTTCACCGTATCATCATAAGAAACCAGTTCATTTAAAAAAGTAAAACCATCTGGTCCATCCAACAAAATATCCAAAAAAATCAACTGTGGGATAATGCCATTCGATATTTCGTCCATCGCCTCAATCGCATTGGAAAAAATCCGAACCTCAACCCGACACGCCCGAGCAATGCATCTCGCCATTTCCTCATTATCATCAATTATGAAAATCATATAAACAAACTCGCCTGCTTGGAAACCGGCAGCTCCACATAAAAACTCGTGCCATCTCTATGTCTTACTGCCCCAATATTAGCATGCATATATTTGGAAAATCTCGAAGCAATATAAAGACCTAAAGCCGAAGACCCCGATCGCATTTCAACAGAATTCGGTCGTTTTATCCACCCCTTTCTTTATATCTTTCCATATGTCAATCGGCAAAGCAGGCCCATAATCCCTTATAATTACTTTTACCTTGTCATTACTATCCTTTACGACTAATTCCGTTCGCATCCCTTCTCCAGAATAATGCATGGCATTTGCTAAAAAATTATAAATCACACTCACTAAAAGCTCATGATTCGCCGTCACCAATCGTACTCGATTAGAATATTTTACTAATAAGTTTTTCTTATTCTGAATAAACAAATGGCCAAGTTCCCTTGTAACTTCATCGCAAGTTGCTCTAATCGCCACCGGTTCCATCATAAACAGCCCGTCCTCGAGCCGTCGGATTTTTGCCAAATCGTTCACTTGTCTGATTGCCCTCTCCGAAACTTTTATCATCTCTGAACGTATTTGTTCGTTCATTTCATTAATACCATCAAAAGAAAGTGCCAACTGCCGAAGTACCGCGAGCGGCTCCTTTAGCTCATGCGCAGCCACCAAAATACCGTCTACCTCCTCACTCATACATATATTATAGCATCAAATTGATATCTAAGCGTTAAATGTGACCGTATCAATTAGGCTATCAAAATCTTCCGTAAACAACAACGAATCTGTTCGTAGAACCGCAGTCTTATCCCTAATCTTAAAAATTACTATTATTCCATTTAAATCGGTGTTGGGTATTTTTCCGACATAACGATTAGCTGCCGTATCGAAAACAGTTATCGACTCCACCGTCAATCCAGAATCCTCTTTTTCCACATATTTTTGGTATTCGGAAGTTACATCCTCAAAATTTCTATCCAAAATTGTCACCCGAAGGGCATTTATAGTGCTATTTGAAACCGTATCAACCTGCGCTGGATTAAAATACGCGCTAAAATCACCACCATTACTAGCGTCCGCCGCCACATACACGCTCCATGTCTTAGGATATTCGAACGTCAATTGCCCATAATCCGCTGGACCAGAAAAAGTCTTAAGAGGATATTTTTCTCTCTCCGAAAATTCCGCCTCATCTTTTTGTGCTTGTTCATCTTTTGCGGCAGCCACGGCAACATCAATTCTACCTTGCACATCATCATCTACACTCTTGTACTGCAAAAACATCCAAATAAACAAACCAATAAAAGTCACCGCAACCAAAGAAACAATAATAATCACAATCGTCTTAATCAAACCAGTTGTATCTTTTCCCTGAGCAACCGGAACTTGAACTTGTTGCGATACCGGACCACTAGGCCCAAAAGCACCAATTGGCTGCAAATTAGGTTGTTGGGATTGAACTGGTGGCATTTGAGAATTATCCATAAACTTAATTATATCATATCATTTACTAAAATCTTCTGTCAAAACCACAATCTCATTTTTTAACTCGTCCAAATCATGTTTTATCTCATTTGCAAGCTTCATAGCCTCCTTATATTTCTCTGTTGCTTTCTCCAATTCAAAATCATCCGAATAAAACCACTCTACCTCGGAATCCAATTTCTTTATCTTCTGGTTCAAGCTTATTTTTTCACTCATATTTTCCTTTCTATTATTTTATTAATTTTTGCCTCAATCTCTTGATTAAATGTTGTAATTTTTACAACATTATCCAAATCTATTTTACCGCTCATAATTGCATATCCTCTTTTTAAAACCACCTCTGGATTAACTGCTTCTAATATTTTCATATTCTTTTCTAAAGAATTCTCACACAAATCACACTCATCAATAATTCTATCATGGCATTTTTGAACTGAAGAATCACACCATTCCAACATTGGCTGAATATATTTAGATAGTATCCCCTCAGAAACACGCTCTAATTTTTCCTTGTTTATGGTAGTTGCTCGCTGTATTTCTTGCAAAACAGTTTGCCGTATCCTATCCACCACTTTTTTTAGTTTCTCTTTTTCCATTACTCTATCACGAGTAAGCATTTCAGCAGCATTTGATGGCGTTGATGCTCTCACATCAGCTACAAGATCTACTAATGATTCGTCTACTTCATGACCAATCCCCGTAATAACAGGAATCTTAGAGGCAGCTACCTCCCTCACTAGCCTCTCGTCATTAAAACACGACAAATCATCGGCACTACCACCACCTCGCAAAATCGCAATCGCCTGCACCTCGCTTCGCTCGTTAAAAAAACGCAAAGCTCTTATTATCTGATCCGGTGCGTCCAAACCCTGAACTTGAGTATGTGCCACGTATATTTTAATCCCACCCCACCTAGCATTAATTATTTTTACAAAATCCGCATACCCCGCCGCCTGTGTAGATGAAATCACCCCTAGACTCGTCAAATCGTCAGATATTTCACGTTTTCTGCCAACATCAAACAATCCCTCCTTTGAAAGTTTCTTTTTCAATAGTTCATAGGCTTTTTTCAAAGAACCTTCACCCACAGGCCTTATTGCGTCAACCGTCAAAGAAAACTTTCCCCACTTCGTAAGTTTTGGAGTCGCTTTTACTTCTACCTTCATACCATCCTCTAATGGCATCCTCAAATTCCATAGCGCCATAAAACAAGAAATGCTCGTTTCCTCATCTTTTAAATCAAAAAATACCCATTTTCCCTGATTAACTTTAAAGCTTGCTACTTCACCCGTAATTGTTACACTAGAATACGCATAATCCAATGTTTGGTTTACAGTATTAACAAATTCAGTTGGAGTAAAACTATCCATTTTTTCCCTTTATTGCTTTATAGTAAGGATAAGAACCCGATATGACAGTAAACAATAATGTAATCACCCGAGTCATTACGGTTACGATAGTCGCCGTCGGAAAATCCACACCTAACGCAATCATCACACCCGCCATTCCTAACTCATATAGTCCATAAGGTACAATCCCATCAAAAACCGAACCAATTGCCTCCCCAATCATTATATATGGCAAAAGTTCTGGTCTTCCCAAAGATAACGCGACAATCCAATAAGTTCCAACCTCCAATAAACTATAGCATAAACCCCAAAGAATCGGTTTTTTCAAATCTTTCTTACTTTTTTTAGCAATTTTTACATTCTCATGTATATCCAAAAAATAAGTTTTTATTTTTTTATTATTAAATAAGCTCTTCCTACGTCCAAAAGTCACAACTCTAATCAAAAAACTAGTAAATCTGACCACAAGCTCCGAAAAAAACCCAATTCTCTTTTTACTGCTTGCTACAAAAACAATAAACCATAAGACAAACGACACTCCGATATTCATTACTAAAGCAACAGGTATCACCCATCTAGCCTGTTCCGGAATCAAATTAAGAGCAAGTAAAACTATAATAGCAACAAGAGCTTGCAAATAGTTTATTACGGTAGTAATTGCATATCTAAAAATATACAAAAAGCTCGCCTGACCCGCCGAAACGCCAAAAGGCAAAAAACGATACGTCAAAAACGCCAAACCACCAATTCCGCCAACTGGTATCGCATGATTTACGAAATTTAGTTCCGTCGATATTTTTAACATTTCCTTTTTTGAAAATTGTTTAACATTGTATTGATTCTTTAAATAAGAAAAGAATATCTGTCCACAAGCATAATACATGAATAACTGTTCAGGTATCAAAAGTAACAAAACAAAGACATTTGTTTCTTGCAAATGATTAAGCGTGTCCAAAATATCTGGCCAATTCAAATATATAACATACGCCACTAAAGCTACGGTCAGAATAATTAAAACCGTCCTAAAAGAAAACCCTAAGCGTTTTTCCTTTATCATAGACAAATTATAACACATAATTCCTCAAGCAAAATCCGCCAGATTAGTATCTTCACTGAACAAAAGCACTGCACATAAACCAAAGAAAATACTAAAATAGCGGATTCAATAAGAAATTATCGAACTTCAACACGAACTCGTGGTAATGATTTACCAGAAAAATGCGTTTTTTTCGTCTTAACAAAAGTTACCACACCATCCTTTGCGGCATGAATCGTATAATTACGTGACATATAAGTGCCGGGACCAGCAATCTTAGTAGCACCAGTCTGACGCACTAATACCTCACCATTTTTCACCTTCTGGCCACCAAAACGCTTCACGCCAAGGCGCTGACCAGCATTATTATGAATATTCTTGGCGGTACCGCCAGCTTTTACGTGTGACATTTACTTTTTCCTTAAAATTAATATATCTCTCGCAACAACCTGACCATCGCGATGGTAAAGAAGCCCCTCTTGCGTTTTATTATTAACATTATACCCCATATCAGGAATATCGTCAAGCATATCTAACCTCTCATACTCACCATTTTCCCTCAGCCACGCCGGCGCTGCTATCACCACCGGCGTACCAGACTTAATCTGTTCCGCCAAATTCTTTAGAAATCCTCTCACAATCGCCCCGCATTCCTGTTTCTGTTCTTTTAATTCCATTTCCGTCGGGATTCTAGGGAATGGTTTCCCAAGATATCCCTCACACGCCACCGCATCGATAGGCTGTTGCCAAGTATAAGAAATTGCATCGCCAGCAGAGAGATAAAATAGAACATTTTTCGGGGCGCGTCCAGCCGGCCCGTCGCCACGGGCGGCTGGCGCTACTCCTCGCCTTGCCAGGCTCCGGACCCCCTCAAAATGACTATTTTTATCTCTCACTAGCCAATTAAGATTTTTCCTACTATACTCCACCATCCTATCACTAATATCCGTTCCATAGACACGATAGCCCATCAACAACGCTTCTTGAAGCACTACACCAGTTCCACAAAATGGATCTAAAACGACAGAACCAGACTTAAGTGGGCCACATAAATTAATCAATATCTGCGCCAGCTTCGGCGGAAGCATGCCTACCCTAGCATCACGCGCCGGTCTAGCCTGATCACGCTTCGCATAAAAATCAATATCTTGCACACCAATCACCCTATACCAATCATCGTCAACTTTAATTAGTTCTACTTTTCTCTCGTTTTTCCCCGACAAACCATTATGTAAAGAAGTGGCCGTCGATAGCGTAGCATCTTTATTTTCAACCACGCGCACTGAGCGTCCATGCCTCACTAGAATCTTCTTAAGTTTCAACGCTTCTTGTTGTGCACTTTTCCTCGACGCCTTTTCAGAATAATCACTCACCCCAATCGTAATCTTCCCATCTGACAAATTTTGCAAATATTCTAATGGCTTCTGATCCAATACCACAGCGAGTTTCAAAACTCCACCCAGTCTATTTATACTCTCGACGGGTCCTGCCGACTCTTCTCCCTCCCCAAAATTTTTGCTTCGCAAAACATTTTGGGGTCCCCTTCCAGAGTCGTCACCCGTCAATGTAAAATACACTAAGACATCCGAAACTCGCTCAACCCCACCATAAATAGCTTCAAGTTCTGCAATAGATATTTCCGGTTGTCTACCTAGAACTGCTAAATATTTCATTTTACAATCAAAAACTTATTTTTACCCTTTTTAATAATCGCTGTTTGATTAAGTTCGATATCGTCTTTAATCTTTTCACCATTAATCGTAATCGCCCCTTGCGCAATAAATTCCCGTGCTTTCTTTTTTGATTCAGCCAAACCATTATTCACCAAAGCATCCACCAACATCACGCCCTTTTTTTCTGTCGGCAAATATTTCGCAAATTCCAAAATCTCATCCTCGCTAAACTCCGCAAAATTCGTTTCGCGACTAAACAATATTTCTGTCAAATTCTCTACCGCCTCTGCCGCCTCCTTACCATGCACAACTTCCGTCACTCCCCGCGCCAAAGCTCGCTGCGCAATCCGTTTTTCCGGCGCTTCTAAATGTTGCTTCAAAATATCCTCAATTGTTTCCTTATCATAAAGCGTATAAATCTTTATCAAATATTCTACTGCTTCATCCGACTGATTCAACCAAAATTGATAAAAATCGAAAATCGAAGTATAGTTTCCGCTGCCATTATCCGAAACTGCCAGCCAAATCGCATTCCCTTCAGACTTACCGAATTTTCGTCCCGTCACCGGATCTATCACTAACGGCGTAGACCACACATCCGCCACTCCATCCTCTAATCTTCTAATCAAATGAATCCCCGAAGTACAATTACCATATTGATCCGCTCCACAAAGCTGCAAATCCACGCCATATTCACGATAAAGATGTAGGAAATCATAACCCTGGATCAAAGTATACGAAAACTCTGCATAAGAAATCCCCGAACCACCTTCACCAATCCGATTCTGCACAAACTGCCTATCTAAGAGCTGCGTCATCGAAAACGCCTTCCCCACTTCGCGCAAAAAATCCAAATACTTCATATCCTTGAACCAGTCATAATTATCAACCATAGTCACGTTGAGGTGATTAGGCAATGCTACTTCGAGACCGTCCGCGACAACGGGAACGAAATGAGCGCCGGAGCCCCGTAACGACGGGCGCGCAGGCGCGAGTCGAGAAGTAGCATTACTAATCACCTTTTCAACTTGCCTTTTGATACATTGTTTATTATGCTCTACTTCGTCTAGAGATTTCAATTCTCTTTCGCCATTTTCTTTCGGATCTCCAATTTGTCCCGTCGCTCCGCCTACCAACAGATACGGTTGATACCCATGGCGTACAAAACACGCGCACATCATAATGGCCGCCAAATTTCCAATTGTCAAAGAATCTGCCGACGGATCCGCTCCCCAATAGAACTTTTTCGATTCTCTCGTATCCAAATCCACAGGATTTTCAATAGTTGTTTCGGCCATAAAGCCACGATAAATAAGTTCCTCTGATAGTTTCATGAGATAATTATATCACAACTCTTTGCCTTGTCTGGCTTTATTAGCCCACTCATCTGCCATTTCATTGAACTCTATCCCGTCATGCCCCTTTTCCCAAACCAACTTCACCGAAAATTTATTATATAATTCATATAATTCTTTCACTAAGTCTAAATTTTTAATCGCACCGGTCTTTTTCTTCCAACCATTCGCTGCCCAACCATCAGCCCACTTTGTCAGAACATTAATCCAAAATTCCGAATCCGAATGGATTTCGCAACCTTCATCCCCAGCATATTTAATCGCCGCAATCATCGCTGAACCTTCCATCCTGATATTAGTAGTGTTCTTTTCACGTCCCAAAACTACCGGACGAGCATTATCGTCATCAACCTCAATCACTGCAAACCCTCCTGGCCCCGGATTCGGACTTGCACTCCCATCAGTCCACAATATTTTCATATTCAAATTATATCACAACTATTATGAACTGCGCACGCATCGCACAAACATACCACTTCCTCTAGACTCTGTTTCATCCCCACTAATCAAACCACCCACATAATGATCCCCCATTGGAATTCTATTTGTACCATCATAAATCAATGCGTAACGTGTAGTCGTACTTCCAGCCGTACCAGACCACCAACCACCAAGGCTAGAACTTCCTAACGTACCACCACTATAAATACCACCATTAATATCCACAAAACTATCTAATCCTGCAGTTAAATCCTGGAAATCGGAAATTGTATTACCTATTAACATATTAAGGTCAGTGTCTGCGGTAGTATTAGGCCCAGTCGGCAAATGCCAATTCTTCGGACAAATGTCATAGCTAGAATAGTTACTATTAGAATTCGTAGCAATATACATAGCCGAAGCTGCCGCGTAATTATACCAAACACCAATCGTATCATCGCCCGATTCATGAATTCTAGCTACCACATTGCTATCACCAGAAGTCAAATCACCATAAGAAATAGTTTTATTAACACCAACGTTAGAAGTTTCAAGATTCAAAGATGTTTCTGTAAACCGCAAGTTTTGCGTCATCCAACAAGAACCATTGATATAGCGCACGGTGTAATCCTTGTCATCTCGTTTATCATATACAGTAAATTCATCACCTATACCATTCGACCCTACATTTTTCTGGCAACTTGCAAGCGTCAAATCCTGCATATAAACCACTTTCACTTTCCCAGTAGCCGTGATTATCGCACTCCCACTATTAGCATTTGGCGTAAAATAAGTCGGATTTACAGATGTCGAAGACAAAGTCCCATAGCTACTGCTATTTAATGCCCAACTATCAAATTCATAATTATTGGCATTAACAAAATTCATTGTAACAGTATATTGCACCCCTGCTACCAAATTAGCAGTGCCACCACTCGTAGACACAACCCTAGTCGTATATCCACTTGCCGTAAACCTTACATTACTCACGCCATTACCTGCAAAATTAACTTTCACATTATAACCTACAGGCTCCCACTGAGCATAAAGCGTAATGGTTTTTCCTGGTGTAGTAATATCTGTGACAGATTGTCCATTCGTATAGCTAGTACCACCGCCATCAGCTGCTGTGTTCCAACCAGCAAATACACTGTTTGCAGGCGCAGTAAAGGCATTGGAAGTAAGAGCAGTAGCTGTATTTACATTAATAGTTTGGTCGCTCATAGTGCCACTACCACCATTGGCGTCAAAGTGAACAGTGTAGTCTGTGATAGCGAGGCACCTAATGCTGTTCCCATTGGTTTTAATTGGCCTACCAGTACCCGGTGCAACACCCGAATCATTTATGAGCAGCGAATACGAGCCTGCAATACTATATACGGTAGATGTCCAATAGTAGCCATCGCCGCTATGCATTCCATAACTATACCTAGAACCTCTAGAACTGGCAGACGAACCATAATAATAGCCGGAGTAAAGGAAGTTGTTAGGGTAGCTCCGCCAAATTTTAGAGCTCGCCTCACTACTTGCTGTTGCCCCCATTTGAGAACCAAGATAATAAAAACCTCCCTTTGTTGCTCCATTATCGGTATCCTTACCATATGGCAACTTCCAGCCTTTAGGACAAATGGAAGTACCTGCAGTTTCACTAGTGTTTCCGTTATCATCTGTTGGAAAAGTATTACTGTAACCAAAAGTATTAGCTATAGCTGCCGCCCAAGTGTAGTAATTACCGTAGCTATACATAGCACCATTATCGTCTGTTGGGCTAGAAGCTCTAGACGAAGTATTCTCATTGTTATAACGAGGCATACGGTAACCTGGATGGTCTGTACCAATATTAATGCTAGCTGTACCAGATGGAGTGCCGCTATAATATAGGCTGTTTGCCATAGCGGTGTCAGAAAAAGTATCGAATTCTGGGTCAGCTAGGCCAGCAAAGATACCACCGAGTTCTGGGTCGAATATAGTATCACCATGATAGCCTTGTGCCAGTGCACCCGTAGAATTATCGCTATTGGTATTATCTAAACGTAAGTTCTCTATCATCCAACAATTACCATCAGCTAGTTTGGCTACAGCATAGGCATTGCTGTCACGCTGATCTTTTAGAGCAATCACCGATCCAACTGGCATAACAGTATTATCTGGGCAAATAAAATCCTGCAAAGTAGCATTATCAACTGGCTTTACCCAAACGGCATATAATGTTACGACTAGATTATTACCTGATACTGTAGCATGACTTAAGAAATTAGCATCTGCAGTAATGGTAGCCATTGGACCATAGATATTACCATTAGCTGCAGCGGTACTAATAAGTGTAGCAGCATTATTTGCATCTGGATCTATCTGCTCAGTAGACCACCCAGCAAAACCATAACCATCCCGCGAATAGTTTGACGGATATAAGTCTAAACTACTATTCTCCGCTACATTACTATGAGACAAAGTACCCATAGACCCATCCGAAGCATCATTCCCATCATATACCACATCAATCGTAGAGCAACTAGGATTCTGAACAAGATAGTAAGTCACTGCTCCACTATTCGCCATAGTGTATAATCCAACCTCCAACGATTTATCTGCCGATACGCCATAGTGAACCGATACGGTATCACCACCGCTAGCAGAAGCGGATGATTTGGTGGCAAGGGTAGTAGCTGTATTAGTTAAGCCAATAAAATTCGACTTAAAAGTAGCTCCAGACTCCGTAGTATAACCCCAAGTATTCATATAACTATACCCCTGTCCGTCATCACCAATAATAGGAAGTGGGTTATCAGAGGTACCAGCAGAAGAAGCAATACTATAATTACTTGTGTCGTCACCACCCTTATACAAATTACTATCGCTCGGACCCTCAATGGTCAAAGTATAACCCAAAGGACAAGTAGAATTTACCATCACGTCATCAGTTCCCACACTGGCGCCATTACCAGTAGAAGACACATCTACTTGCACCAATCCCGAAGTAGTAATAGAAGAAGAATAAGCCAAAACAGAATTTTCGTTGATAATAAAGCTTGCAACAAAGGCAATCAGTAAACTAACGATTGCTTTATGCACAAAAATAATATTTGTTTTATAGTGTGGAGACATTTTGTTTTTATTTTAATTATTGTTTTTATATTGTGTTTGACCTTTACACAAGTCCATCCTATCATTTTTTTTGAATAAACGCAAGCATTTTTTTCATAAATTTCACCCCTGTTAGCTAAAAATTCCATTCAAAAAACATAATGTTATGTTTCAAAAACTTAACATTATGTTTTTAAATCTTAATGTTATGATTTATTTTATTATTTTATCGATAATTCCATATTTCAAAGCTTCTTCTGCACTCATCCAATTATCCCGATCCATATCTTTTTCCACTTGTTTCAAATCTTTGCCCGTATTTTTGGCAAAAATCTCTGCAAGACGCTTTTTCAAAAACACACCCTCACGCAACATAATCTCCTGGTCGGTAATTTTGCCTTCCGTACCAGATGACGGCTGATGAATCATAATCCGCGCATTTGGGAGACAATACCTCTTGCCCTTCGCACCAGAGCTAAGTAACATCGCCCCCATCTAAGACTGCAGGCCAAACCAAATCGTCTACACATCCGGCTAAATATAATTCTTCGTATCAATGATTGCCAGCCCATCATAAACTGACCCGCCTGGTGAATTAATATATAATTTAATCGGTTTTTTATTATCCTCATGTGCAAGATATAGTAACTGCGCAATCACCAAATTAGCTGTATGAGGATTCACATCCTCACCCAAAAACACAATCCTATCATTGAGAAGCCTTGAATAAATATCGTAAGCTCTCTCACCTTTATTAGTTTCTTCTACCACTGTCGGTACTAAATAATTTTTAGCCATTTTTACTCCTTTACTAACTTTAATTTCTTATTAACATATTTCAAAACCGGAATATCACCTTTTTTCAAATTCTCCGAAATAATCTCCTCCGAAAGCAGCGACTCTACTTCGTCTTCAATCTTACGTCTAAGAGGCCTTGCTCCATTTTTCGGATCATAACCCTCACGAATTAAATATTCTTTTGCTTTGTCATCAATCTTAATACCGATGCCTTTCGCTGCTAAACGTTTCTTGAGGTCATCAATCAAATTATCAAAAATCTTTTCTACATCTTTTTTCGTCAAAGCATGAAATACTAATATATTATCCAAACGATTAATTAGTTCTGGACGCATCACTTTTTTGAGCGCCTTCATCGCATAGGACTTATTTTCTTCATATTCTTCCTCAAGCGCTTTCTTATCTTTAACAGTTTTTGCGGTAAAACCAAGTTCGCCCTCTCTATACATATCCGCCGAACCTAGGTTTGATGTCAAAATCACAATTGTATTATTAAATTTAATTTTATTACCTTGCCCATCCGTCAACACTCCGTCCTCCAAAATCTGCAAAAGCAAATTAAATACATCCGGATGCGCCTTTTCAATTTCATCAAACAAAATTACCGAATAAGGCTTACGTCGTACTGCCTCAGTTAATTTCCCGCCATCATCATAGCCAATATATCCCGCCGGCGCACCCACTAGTCGCGATACATTATGCTTTTCGCCGAATTCCGACATGTCAATTTTCACCAAAGCATTTTCACCCCCAAACACTTCTCGTGCAATTACTCGTGCCAACTCAGTTTTGCCTACACCAGTTGGACCCATAAAAAGGAAAGAACCAATTGGTCGTTTTGAATCCGTAATTCCCGACCGGCCCCGACGAATCGCTTTCGCTACCGCTTTTACCGCTTCATCCTGTCCGATAATTGATTCTTTGATATGATCTTCGAGCCCCATCAACATCTTCATTTCGCTCCCATGCACTTTAGATACTGGAATACCAGTTTTAAGAGACACCGCTGTAGCCAAATTTTCTTCAGTGAGCTTAGGATTTTCAGTTTTCTTCACGCCCGCTTTTTCTAATTTTTTAATTTCTTGTTCTAACTTCGCTAATTCTGTTTTGTAGTTAGCCGCCTTTTCATAATCCTCTTTCTCAGCCGCTTCGGTAATTTTATTTTCTAATGTAGATTTTTCAATCTTCAACTTCTTGTATTTACCACCACCCTTTTTATCTGCCGCCACCTTTGCAATCGCTGAAGCTTCATCAATAATATCAATCACTTTATCCGGCATAAAACGATCGTTGATATAACGCTGACTCATCGTGATAGCAGTTTCCAAAATCGTATCCGGAATCACTACGCCATGATGTTTTTCATAGTGACTTTTAATCCCCTTCAAAATCCGGAGCGTCACTACCGCCGAAGGCTCTTCTACCATTACGGTCTGAAATCTTCTAGAAAGCGCCTTGTCCTTTTCAATCGTTTTCCGATATTCATCTAAAGTCGTCGCGCCAATCAAATTAATCGTGTTTCGTGCTAGTGCTGGTTTTAAAATATTTGCTGCGTCCATCGAACCTTCAGAAGAACCCGCCCCACAAAGCAAATGAATCTCATCAATAAAAAGCAAAATCGAATCATCTCCCGTCGCTTCGTCAATAATCCCCTTAATTCTTTCTTCAAACTCACCTCTGAATTTTGTCCCCGCTACCACCGACGACAAATCTACTTGATAGATATGCTTGCCAATCAAATTACCCGGCACCTCATTTTTGGAAATCCTCGTAGCAAGACCTTCCACAATTGCTGTTTTACCCACACCGGCCTCACCAATGAGTACTGGATTAGACTTCGTCCTTCTTGATAATACTGTCACCACTCGTTCAATCTCATTTTCACGTCCAATTACCGCATCTAATTTCCCCACTCTCGCCTCCTCGGTCAAATCTTTCCCATAACGATTCAAAAATTTAAGTGGTGTTTTTTTGAGATATTTAGCTCTTTCGGCTTTGATTCTTTCGTCTTTAGTTTGTTCCTCTACCAAAGCTTCAATTTCATCCAAAATCTTTTCACTATCTACTTTTAACCCCTGCAAAATCAAAGACGCTCTAGAATTTGGTTGCGACAAAAGTGCATATAATATATGTTCTGTCCCAATCACCGTTAAACCCTGCTCTTTCACATAATTTTGCGCCATCCGCAGTGTCAAAATCACTGCCTCCGACAAAGACATCATTGCCATGTCTGAACCGGGCACCTCTACCGCTACTTTATTAAGCGCCTTCTCCATTTCTTCCATCGTAGCGCCCTCTTCACGGATCATCTTTGCACCAGTAGAATTATCCATTGACATAATCCCGAGCAGCAAATGCTCCGTCCCCATATATCCGTTATTATATCTTTTACTATAAAAATCGGCTTTCTGCAGGGCAAATCGTGCATTTTC
Source organism: uncultured Candidatus Saccharibacteria bacterium (assembly GCA_964468665.1). Taxonomy (GTDB): domain Bacteria; phylum Patescibacteriota; class Saccharimonadia; order Saccharimonadales; family Saccharimonadaceae; genus Nanosyncoccus. The sequence goes on along the minus strand of CAYXTS010000001.1, from coordinate 37,218 downwards.
CGACAAGTGGTTCATAATTTCACTAAATTCTGCTTGCATATAATCCTCTCTCTGAACGGGTCCTGTCGCCTTTTCCTCCCCCAAAATTTTTACTTTGTAAAACATTTTTGGGGTCCCCCTCCAGGCGCCACCCGTTCATATAAGACCATTATATAAAACTAGCACTCCCATGTCAAGAGTGCCAGCTAACGCTGACACTCTCTGTTCATTAAATTATTAAAATCGTAAATAACGATTTTTTATTTAGCTATTGTTCTCTTAAATTATACACATTCCCGTTGATATCAATCAAATCATTACTTAAATCACCATTCTCAACAACCGAAATTATTTTTGTGTAATCACCTACCTTCTCTAGCTCATAAGTCATCCCCTCAGCTACCTCCATCCTATAAACACTACCATCGACTTCGATTACATAAAAATAAGCATCGGCTCCATTCCCATAATGCACGAAGTACACCAAAATCACATTTTCAAAACCATCAGCTGATACATCTTCCCCATTAATATTTATCGTTAATTGCCCTTCTGCATCTTTATGAGCAGAAACCATTTTATATTCATTATCAGAACCAGTATAATGCCAATAACCACCAGTTGCAATCATTGGCCTCTTTAATAAATTATTAGAAAAATATTCCCAAGTATCTAAATCTGCATTCACATCGACAATATTATCACTATCACTTGCACCAATCTGTTCCAATAATTCATTATTTTGTGTCGTTAACGAACTAATCTGATTATTCAAGTTTTCTTTCTGTGCATTCCCATCCAGCATCGCCCAAACACCAAATCCAATCCCACCAATCGCCAAAATCGCTAATAAAACCATCCCTAGAATCATGCTGCTGTTTTTCTTCGGTTTATCATTAAAAACAATATCGCTTTTTGACGGCTCAGTAGCTACCGGCTTAGTTTCCATCGCAGTAACTTCTTCCACTACCGCTTCCAGCTTCGGGCCCGAAGCACTATTTTGCATATTATTCTCTGGCTGCATAAAAACCCTTTCTAATTACTTATGCTTATAATTATACCACAAATGTGCTACAATATAATCAATAAAAGCGAGGTAATATGTTAAAAATCAAAGGCCAGAAAAAAGACCCCATTGTGCCACCCATGAGCATCTCGGCACTCTATAATTTATCTAGTTTCCGTCACTGGAACGATATCGTTATCAATCAAAAAGAATTCGATTTCACTCGTCGCGAATTAAAACACGACCGTAAAATCGTCCTAAAAGCACTTCTAGCTCTCGGCATCAAGAAAGGCGACATTATCACAATCGCGACCAGTCGCTCCATGTACGACAATGTTGTTTTGTTTTTAGCTGCCAACAAAATCGGCGCCGTTGTCAGTTTTCTAGACGAAAAAACCCCTCGTGAAACTTTGCTTCATTACATTGAGGAGTTCAAATCTCCACTCGTCGTCACCTACAAATACAACGACAAACGCATCAAGGAATTAAAACATGATGCCAAACCCATCAAGCATATCATCAATCTAGACGGCAAGCTTATCGACGAAGGCGATATAGATGAAACCCAGGAAGAAGATATCGAAATGTCCGTCCTAGATCACATGTGGGTTGGACACAAAACTATTCGTGAAGTCGCCAAGGAACACAAAGGCTATATGCCCAAAAACATGTTTGGCGGCAACAACGAAGCCATTATTACCTTTACCTCTGGCTCCACTTCTGGGCCAAAACCCATGGTGTTCACCAATAAAGCCCTCGTCGCTGCTGCTCTATATTCCAAAGCCGCCTCTGGCATCAAAATGTGGGACAAAGAAATCAAAACATGGCTTTCGTTTGTTAAGTTTGACTGTCCATACGGATTTTGGACTTCTACCATGACACCAATCATCGGCGGTAGCTCAGTTATTCTCACCCCAGACATCGACGAAAGCAATTTTCCGTATTATCTAGGAAAGGATATCAATGTCCTCCAAACTGTCCCACTGTTCTTTGAAATGCTACCCAAAGTCCTACCCGACGATATCGACCTCTCCTCCGTCAAAATGTGCATCTCCGGCGGCGAACGCTTAGAAAAACAAGCATCCCTAGATATCGCCGAATACTTTAAGGCGCACAACGCTACCGTCAAAATGTGCAACGGCTATGGTGTCGGCGAATGCCTTGGTTCCATCACTGTTGCAGTCGGCTCCAGTTATCACCCTGATACTGTCGGCAAAGTAGTCCCAGGCGCACATGTTGCAATTTTAGACCCCGAAACCAATGAAGAACTCGATTTCGGCAAAACTGGCCTCCTTTATGTATCTGGTAAACACACTTTGAAGCGCTATTTTAATCGCCCCGAACTTACCGAAGAAAAAATCCGCAAAATCAAAGGTAGAAAATTCATCAATACCGGCGATCTCGCCGCGGTTTCCGAAACCGGTTTTGTCACCCTAGTTGGGCGAGCCACTTTCTTCATTAATACCCTACCCGCAAAAGTCTACTACGAAGTCGTCCGCGCCTCTGTCGCCAGAAACAAAGTCGTCAAAAGTTGTTATGTCGTCAAAATGCCAGACAAAAAACTTGGCTGGGCTTCTTGCGCTTTTGTTGTTTTAAACGATGGTATCGGCAAGAACAACGAAACTCGCCGCAAAATCGCCAAAGAAGCCACCGACCCCTTCTATATCGGCAAGCGCCGCATCGTTTTAAAAGATTACGAAATTCCTCGCAAAGTCGTCTTTCTAGATGAACTCCCCCTTACTCGTGCTAGCAAAACCGACTTCCGCAAGCTCGAACGCATGGCCAAAGAATTAGCTGAGAGTGAGAAGAAATAATTATTTCTTCTCACCACAAACTACATTATTTGCGTGTAGCCACCCTTCAACCGAACCCCCATCCAAATACTCACCACTTGTCGGCGCCACCCGCATTACACCACCATCCTTGATGTACTCATCAATCGGATCTGTTACCATGTATTCCTGATCTTTCGGCCCAAAATCATTTTCAGCCACATATTTTACAATTCGATTCAGTAGATCTGGCGCCATAATATACTTAGACACATTGATCAAATTTGATGGCGCTTCTTCCGGAGTAGGTTTTTCTACTACCCCAATCAACTTACCATCTTTTTCTGACAACACACCATACTTCTCAACCTTGCCTCTTTCAACCTCCACTCCAAGTATCGCAGATTCTCCATCACGAGCCACCCGAATCAGTGCCTCCGCTGCGCTCTCACCCCCAGGATTCCAAATAAAATCATCCCCCATAAACACCAACACTGGCTCATCGATTTTGAATTCTTCTACCACCATCGCAATCGGCACCGCCGTTCCATATTTACCCGAAGGGTCCTGTACCGTATAATGAATCGTCACATCATCCGGCAAAGTTTTAGCTAGTGTCAACCTATCTTCTTTCCCCCTTTCAACCAAATATTGGTTCAAAGCTAAATTATCCTTATAAAACTCCCGCACCTGGCATGGTTCAACATTTGATATCACCATATAGATATCTTTCACCCCAGCTTTTATTAAATCTTGTACCGAGTAGTCCACTAGTGGCCGATTCCCCACTGGTAGCATTGATTTCTCGATAATTTTTGTAATCGGCAGCCGCCTAGTCCCCCATCCAGCGACCGGTATAATTGCTTTAGAGATTTTCATGCCCCCATTATAGCACAGTAATCAGCGGCTGGTCCCAAGATTCCGGATAATCACTCTGCCCTAACAATAATGCTATCGTAGAGGCAAGATTAGAAAGCCCAGGTCTGTCAAGTGATGCCATACGATACTTACTACGATTCAAAGTGTTATCGTATATAATGCACGGTACACGATTCATTGTGTGAGAAGTCTTTTTTACCCCGTTAGAATCCAATAGTTCTTCTGCATTTCCATGATCAGCTACAATCACTAAAACCCCTCCGAGCCTATCAACTTCTTTCGCAATCCGTGCTAGACATAAGTCAGTTGCCTCCACTGAAATAATAGTCGCTTCCATATCCGCAGTATGTCCAACAATATCCCCATTTGGAAAATTCAACCTAATAAACTTAAACTTCTCAAGATTTTCAATTACCACATCTGTAATATCCGCCGATTTCATCCATGGACGATTCGTCGAATAATCCTTAAATGACTCGATTTCGATAAACTCCTCACCTGGGTGCTTCTCGTAACTATTCCCATCAAAATAATACGTTATATGCCCAAACTTCAACGTCTCACTCACCGCAAGTTGAGAAATCCCACGACTACTAAGAAACCAGTTCAGAGTCTCGTTCATCTCTTCAGGCTCTATCAGCCGATGTTCCGGAACATGCGTATCCGAATTATACTCCGTCATTCCTACAAAATACACATCATCTGGCGTATATGAACCACGATTAAAATAAGGAAAATCCCAATAAGTAAACGCCTGCGCAATCTCAATCGCCCTATCTTTTCTAAAATCAAAATAGATTAATACATCACCTTTATTAATTTTCCCAACTGGCTTATCATTATTGTCAACAATCACGAAAGCCGGCAAATCTTGATCCTGTACTGAAGGATTAATTCTTCGAAGCATCACAATCCCCTCTTCGGCAGATTTAAAGTAATAATCTGCCTCTCCATTCACCATCATATCCCAGCCCCTAGCTACAACGCCCCAATCATTCTCATATCTATCTGATACAGTTGTCTGTCTGCCACCGCCCGAAGCGATTTTGATATCCGCATCAGGAAACCTCGATACAAAATTCTCGAAACGCTGAATATATTTAGGTTCAGACTGTGGTGGTGTGTCTCGCCCATCAAAAATCGCATGCACTCGCATCCTGCGTACACCTTCTTTGTAAGCCTCCTCTACCATCTGCTCCAAATGTGAAATATGACTATGCACCCCACCATCAGAAAAAATACCTGCAAAATGCAAAGTTGCAGGCTCAATCTCTCCATTATACCACATATTATCAGAATTGTCAAGTTTAACCTTATTCTCGCTCAAAATTCTCGTAATTGCACCCTTCCAAGCATCAGATTTAAACACTTCCCCAGAAGCAAAAGCTTCTTCAACATAAGCAATACCCTGCTTGAACACTCTGCCTGCCCCCATCGTATTATGACCAACTTCCGAATTTCCCATCTGCCCAGGCAAAAGTCCGACTGCCTTTCCCGATGCGTTCAAAGCTACATGGAAATATTCTCTTGCTGCTTGTCCTAAAAACGGAGTTCGCGCTTTCGATACCGCATTCCCCGGCCCATCCGGCGCTAATCCCACCCCATCCAAAATCGCAAGGACCACGGGCCCATCAAATGAAAGTTTATCCATAAGCATATTATATCATATGTTCTTTAAGCTTTAGGAACTTGCTGCGTAATGCAATGTATATTTCCACCTCCAAGTAGTATTTCGCGCGCATACACCGTTTCAATAACCTTATCCGGGAAACACTCCTGCAAAATTTTCATAGCATCCTCGTCATGAGGATCATCAAATACCGGCAAAATAACGGCGCCATTGCAATTATAATAATTAATATATGATGCTGGCAAACGATCTCCTTCGTTGCGAGGGAAAGTACCCTCCACCACATCTACACCTTCAGATTCTTCTTTCGTAATAGTAATCACATTCGGCACATGAACCTTAATAATTTCAAGTTTTCGCCCCCTTGCATCCGTAACAGACTCCAAATACTCCAAATCTCGCACCGACCTCTCATGTTGAGGATCAGACGGATTATCTTCCCAAGCCAAAACTACCTTACCAGGAGCCACAAATTGGCAAATATTATCTACGTGTCCATTCGTATCTTCATCTTTATAGACACCATACGGAATCCATAACACCTTTTCCGCTCCACAATAATCTAATAGATATTTTTCGATCTCCTCTTTAGACTTCCCTGGATTACGGCCCTCATCAAGTAATGTTTCCTCCGTTACGAGCAAAGTCCCCTCCCCATCAGAATGTATAGATCCTCCCTCCAAAACAAAACCATCTGTACGATATCTATCAACGCCTTCAATATTGGCCATTTTTGCAGCAATCATGTCATCCAGATCCCAAGGAAAATATATACCATTTATTAATCCTCCGTATCCATTAAAGCCCCAATCAACTGCCCTTATCTCACCAGTACCATTTACTACCATAGTAGCCCCTGTATCCCGAATCCATGAATCATTATTCGAGATCTCAACTACCGAAACATTCTCCATATTCATCCCTAACACATGCGAATACTGTGATTGATTAACGCCAAGCACTACTGGCTCATGTTTTGCAATCTTTTCCACTACTTCCCGAAACGCCTTCTGAGCTGGTTTCGCCCCACCTCGCCAATTATCAGGCCTTTCTGGCCAAAGCAAATAAGTACATTTATGCTCCGTAAGCTCCGACGGCATATAAAATCCATCTTGTTTCGGCGTCGAATTAAGTTTCATAAGTATTATCTCCTTTTCTATATATAATGATAGCACAAAAAACAGCTCCTTTTTATAGGAGCTGTTTTTTTATCTACTTGCCTTACGCAACAATTTTTTCCTTCCATCTTTCCTTATCATGTTATAAACCATAATCTCACCCACCACAACACATACGCCAGATGAAACCAGTAATGTTGCATTATCCGCAATTGCTTCCCATGAAAATTCCGGTATTAAAGTAAAGAATAGAGAAATTCCAAGAAGCAGTAATGGTACTATGCCCATTATCCACCTCATTATTGGGCCAACTTTAATCCAATAGCCATTTTTGACCTGCTTACCATTTTTATGTAACTTGATAAATGCTGCAAACATCGGAATATAAGATAATAACAAACATACCAATGACAAATCAAAGAATGCCCAAAACATATTTGAACCATCTTCCCATTCTGGAAAACAATAAGCCAAAACAATACCAGCCACCGCCAAAATCGCCGCAATTATCCCCGTCCAAATTCCCACCATATATGGAACACCATCACGATTACGCTTCTTCCAAGTTTTCGGGAACATACCGTCTTCGGCCGCATAAGCAATCACGGAATACACACCAAAATTCCACGAGGAAATGTTCGAAATAAGCGTCAATATAAAAGCACCGCCCACGATAATAATAATTGACTTAATTGCTGCTGCAGATATACCAGCATTAGCCATTAATATTCCATACGAATCCAGGAAACCAGTGTTTGTTTGTATCTCTTCAAATGACGTACCAACACCCATACCAAACGACGGCAAAATATAGAAAATCGCAATCAAGATACCACCAAGGATAATTGCTTGCGGTATTTGTCTTTTAGGTTTATCCATATCATCCACAAAAGTACCAACCACCTCAAAACCAAGCATATTAAAGATAATAAGCGAAACAAATGAAAGACCCGCCCAGTCAACTCCACCATCAGCACTTGCCAGCGGAATAAAATCATGCCAGCTTTCAATTGGGTTCATAGTTCCCTGTGTAAAGAATACATAGAGGCCTAACGCAGAAATACCGCCAAGAATCAAGAACTTGATAATTGCGCCAAAATTTGATACCCATGCCGATTGTGAAATACGAAGCATACCAAGTATGGTAACTAGTGCAATGTAGAATACTTGAATTGCAAGTACCATCCAGATTTCCATTTCAAAGCCGAACATCTGCATTATCATTGTTGTAATAAGGTCTGCAAGAGAAGCAATCCACAGTGGGTAATTCACCCAATAGAACCAAGCAACCCTAGAAGCCCATTTCTTTCCGAAAGCCTTCTTAATCCAAGTATACATACCACCCTCGGATGGGTACTGTGTGCCAAGCTCAGCAGATATTAAACCATAGGGGATAAAAAACCCTAGTAGCATGATAATCCACCAAACATACATCGAATTACCAATGGATGCTGTTGGAGCAATTGCATCCGCAACCAAAATTATACAGACTGTCGCGAGCACCGCAGAAAACAGCCTAAATTTTCTTTTCTTCTTTGGCATTATTTAACCTCCTTTTGTTGTTTTATGTAATCTAGAGTGATTTGAGCTACACGACCGAAATACAAAACAAGTCCTCGCTGAGCCGTCAAACGATTCTCGGCCTCATCCCACGCTATGGAATTTACTCCATCCAATACCGAATCAGTTACTTCTTCATTTCTATTTGCTGGTAAACAATGCATAAATTTGCAATTCAAATTCCCAGTCATTCTCATCATTTCATCATTCACTTGATACTTCGGATAAAAGTCTTTCATATACTCCTCTTTTGGTGTCTCTTTATCATATAATCCGTACCATACATCTGTATAAATAAAATCTGCACCCCTCAAGATCTCCTGATCTTCGCTCCAAACACAAGAACCACCATATCTTTCAACATTTTTCTTACCAATTTCTAGCCACTCATCAGAAATTTTATGGTTAGCTGGTCCATAATGCACAAAATTCATTCCCATTTTGGTAGTCATTTCACAAAGAGTATTGCAAACTTGAGTCGCATCACCCACAAAAACTACCTTCACATCATTAAATTTTTTCTCTTCTGGCCAATGATCAAATATAGTAATCATATCACCAACCCCCTGTGTTGGATGTACCCTATCGCTCATACCATTTATTACTGGCACATCGGCAAACCTAGCCAAAGCCTCAATCGATTCATGCCTATCCACTCGAGACATTATCATATCACACATTCTTCCAAGCACTACAGCAGTATCCTCAATCGTTTCATGTGCACCTAGTTGAATCGCCCCTGGCGCCAAATTCAATGCATGTCCACCAAGTTGTGCCATTGCCACCTCAAAAGAAACCCGCGTTCTAGTAGATTTCTGTTCAAATAACATAGCCAAAGTCTTATGAAATAATGAATTTAAATATTTACCAGATTTTATATACTCACGTACAATACGAGAAGTCCTAATTATATCCATCATCTCGGCCTGATCAAAATCTGCAGTATCAATAAAATCCTTACGTGTTGGCATTTTATTAGTTAACGTGTACCCATCCATACCCTCCAATTATATACGAAAATTACCATAAGCACAACAAAAATTCTGAACAAAAAAATTATTCATTTTTCCACAAGTTTTCCACCGTTTTAACAGAGGTTGATATTATTTCTTGACTATTGTTCCCGCCTTACCCACCAAAGCAAGCTTCAAATTCTCAATATTTGTAATAATACCCACTCCACCTTTCTTAGCAAACATCGCCGCCGCTTCTACTTTTGGCAACATCGAACCAGCCTTAAAATAGCCAAATTTCTTTAATCCCAACACCTCATCTACCGAAACCTCCCCTAGAGCCTGTTGCTCTGGCAAACCAAAATTCACATACACATTTGGTACCGCCGTTACCGATGCAAAAATATCTGCTTTTACCAACTCTGCTAATTTCTCCGCCGCAAAATCTTTATCAATCACTGCATCAACCCCCTTTAATCGCTTCATCACCCGCGTCCGATACACCGGAATTCCTCCCCCACCAGCTGCCACCACAATCACTCCGTCCTCCACTAAATCCAAAATCGCTTTCTTCTCTACAATATCAACCGGCTTTGGCGACGCTACCACTCTACGCCACCCCCGACCAGCATCTTCTTTCACTGTCCACCCCTTATCCTTAGCCAGTTTAGCTGCCTCTTTTTGCGAGTAAAATTGCCCAATCGGCTTCGTCGGATGCCGAAAAGCCGCATCTTTTTTATCAACCACCACTTGCGACACTATTGTCACCACCTTAACATTCCGACCCCTCTTCAAAAACGCATTGTTAATCGCCTGTGTCAACCAATAACCAATCTGTCCCTGGCTCATTGCCACCGCCGTCTCGAGTGGCATCGCTGGCGCCTTATCCGTACTGGCCGACTCTTCGTGAATCAAAATATTTCCCACTTGTGGACCATTCCCATGCGCCACAATAATCTCATATTTATCAGCTAAGCTCGCAACTACCTCCCCCACTTCTGCCGCCACCGCTTTTTGAGCCTCTGCCGTCATCTCACCATTTTTTTGCAAGGCATTCCCACCCAGTGCTAATACCACCCGTTTTTTCATCATCCCTCCGCCATCAACTTTTTAAGTTCATTTTTATAGGCCTCCACCCCAGGCTGATCAAACGGATTCACCCCAAACAATTTCGCCGAAATCGCACACGCAAGTTCAAAGAAATAAATCAGCTCACCAAACCCTCTCGCATCAAACGAGGGAACTTTTATCTCTAGCACAGGTATCCCACCCTCTCTATGTGCTATTTTTACTGCCTGCACAACCTTCGCATTCATCTCATCCGTCGGATAATCAATAATAGTTTCGAACAAGTTCCGTCTTCCATCCTGCATGAACTGCCCCAAAGAATGCAAATCCGTAGAATAAATCACTGAAGCTGGGAAAATACCCTGTTTATCCTTGCCCTCAGATTCTCCAAATAGTTGTTTCAACCACTCGTTAAAATACATAGTTGCCGGCTCAAAACTCGCAAAAACCTCAGTATCATATCCTTTTTCACCAAGTTCATACCTCATCCAGGCATATTTCGCAATAGACTCGCTATCTTTTTCCATAGCATCAACTGCGCCACTCAACAGCTCATCTATATTTACCCCTGATACAGCAAGTGGCAGCAGTCCTACCGCGGTCAACACCGAATACCGTCCTCCGATATTATCCGGCACCACAAATCTTTCATAGCCCTCAGCTACCGCCTCATCATGCAGCGTCCCTTTGCTAGCATCAGTCGTTGCAAAAATCCTCTTACTAGCTTCCTCCTTACCGTATTTTTGAATTAACTTATCTTTAAAAGCATTAAACGCAATCGCCGGCTCAAGCGTAGTACCAGATTTCGAAATCACATTAATAGAAAAATCAGTATCACCCACCTCCGCCATTACATGTTCTAGCTCTCTCTTACTCAAGGAATTTCCAGCATAAACAATCTTAGTTTTAGAAGTTGGCCTTAAGGCCTCAATTATAGCCCTGTGTCCTAAATACGAACCTCCAATCCCAATACACACTAAATAATCACTAGTCTCGTTAATCTTCTCTGCCGCCTTCTTAATCCTATCAAATTCATCTTTGTCGTATTCCCGCGGCAACTCCGTCCAACCACCCATTTCATCTTTTGAAATCTCCTCCAAAATCTTTGGAAGAGAAGCTTTGTCCACTTTCGGGCTACAATTCACACTTATCATATTACCTCCAATTTCTCTAATTCTATTATAACAAAAACTTCTCTCAATAAAAGTATTGCATTTTTCATAAAAGTGTGATAAAACTATATCAGAAACCTATTTTTAAGAAAGAGGTGAGCGAGAGATGGCAAAATGCCAAGTTCTCGTCGACATCATCAAGGTCGACGGCTACGAGGAAACCATCAAATTATTCCAAAAAAACGGTTTCAGAATCGAGGCTTGGCATGTCCTGAAAGGAACTCGCCTGCCTCTTAATGAAGCAAGCCAAAGCTTCATCGAAGACAGAGATGTTGTCTTCGAGGCCAAGTATTACGGCACAAACGAAGAGCTAATAAAAGAGCTCTGTACATTAGAGAAAAGCAAAGCCGTAGCAAACTGGATTTGCTACAAAGAAAGGTGTGAACTCAAAAACCCAAACCCAGACACAACCCATACCCATTCATTTCCTTTCTAACTACCTAACCACCACAATACCCACTGTTCACGCCACGCTTTTGCTTTTCTTTAATTCAATCCCCCAGCACTTACTCGCTGGGGGATTTTTATGATATAATCTCTATATCCCCGAGTGGCGGAATTGGCAGACGCGCTAGCTTCAGGTGCTAGTGTCTTCACGGACGTGCAGGTTCAACCCCTGTCTCGGGGACCAACATAATAAGCAAATTCTATCTGCTCATTATGTTAGAATCCCCTATTATCTAATACTTCTTTAACTCGTTAATTACCGCTTCTTGGTTTTCCTGAATCATCTTTATTCTGGCCCTTATTTCATTTTCACCAATTTCAATCGCCCTAGAAAGAGCTGGCTCTTCTCGCATCGGCCCGAAAAATCTTTCGAATCGCTCTAGCTCATCCTCAGTTCGCGCCATTCGTGCTACCAGCATTGGATAATCACTTAGTGTTTTCTCCCCGCCCGTTTTCTCCACAAAATCCCAATTCTTTGTCAGCCACTCAAATACCTGTGCTCTGGATTTTGGGTTCCGGTACAGATAGACAAACAAGTGCAATTGGTCCTGTGGCTTTACTACCTTTACATCACCAAGTAATCCCACTAGCTTCTGTAAGTATTTTTCACCCCGTACCAATGTTGCCGCCGCTAAATAATCATACTTTATGTCTGGTTCCACTACATTTTTATAAATCTTCATGTACCCATCCACAACACTAGAGTCTAAATACACCTTAGCACTCAGAATATCAAAACGAATTTCATTATCCATCTCACTCGGATTGCTTTCATACATCTTAGCAAGCTGCTCAAACCTCTTCCTATCCTCCGCAAAATAATCTAATCCTAGCAAGTTCGCTCTTAACCGAATCATATTCTCGTCGTCATCATCAGATGTCATAATTCCAACCTTGTCCATTTTTTTATCTATCAGTTTCAAAACAAACTCCTTCAGCATCTTCTCCTCAGCCGAATCATCATCAAAATAAACTCTCAAATTAGCAATCAACCCTACTATTTTATTCCAAATTGCTGCCGATTCTTCATCTTTTAGTTTCATTACTAGTGGAAATAGCGATACAGCACTCTGAATACCAGATTTCGTAATTAAATCTCTATCAATTAAAAGTCTTAGTTTTTCCTCTAACCCCAATTCATTATAGTTCTCCAATCGTTCACCAAATTCTTTCTCATTCAAATTCAAAACATAATGTCCAGACATATCCTCCGTAATTCTTGGCAAAGGCCATTTCTCATCCGTAAGAGGCCCATCCAACAAAAACCGCTTTTGTGAAAACTTCTCAAAATCCTCACCTTCATTCGTTATGACAGGATAACCCGGCCTATCAATAAATGCGTGCATCATCTGTTTCGGATCAAAATCCGCATACGACTTCAAGCTCCTCCATAAATCATCACCTACTGCATTTTTATACTGGTACTTTTTGAAATAATCCTTTATGCCTTTACAAAAACTTTCCCAACCCATCAATCTAATCAGCATCAACATCAGCCTCGCTCCCTTAGCATACACAATTGCAGAATCGAATAAAGTAGCAATTTCCGCTGGGTCTTTTACGTCTTGATGTACCGACTGCACTCCAGTATATGCATCACGTAGTAACGCTGCACAGCAATCTCTTGTAAAAAAGCTCTCAAATATATTGAATTCCGGGTAAATATCCTGGATAGCATAATATTCCATCACACTAGCAAAAGATTCATTCAACCACAAATCATCCCACCATTCCATTGTCACCAAATCTCCAAACCATTGATGCGACAATTCATGTGCTACTGTCAATGCTACGCTCTTTTTGTCACTAACAGTTGCTGTTTTTCCAATTAGTAACATTGACTCACGATACGTTACCAACCCCCAGTTTTCCATCGCACCTGCTTCAAAATCCGGCAATGCCACTTGATCTAGCTTCCTCAAAGGATACGGTACCCCAAAATTATCATCATAAAATTCCAAGCTCTTCGCCGCTACCTCATTTGCAAAATCCACCGAATCCAGATCCTGATTCATAGCCACATAAGTCGTAATCTCCACTCCATGACTATTCTTCACCGTTTTGCCATGAAAACGCCCAACCACCCAAGCTAGTAAATATGTAGACATCCTCGGAGTCGGCTCAAAAGATATAGTGTGATAACATGGAGACGAACCCGAAGATACTTTATTCGAGGGCGTCCGGAGGTTACGACCGAGGTATGAGGGGTCCGAGCCCCGTGACGACGGGAGCGAGGAACCTCGGCCCGAGAATAAACGTATCTCTAGTTCGTCCTTTGTTGGCATATTGGACAACACTATATCTTTTGAACCATCCGGAATAGAAATAGATAGTTCAAATACGGCTTTTGCTGCTGGTTCATCGATACAAGGGAATGCTTCTCTAGCATAATGCGATTCAAACTGTGTTGCCACAATCACCTCTGTTTTTCCCTTATATTCATAGGTAGAAAGATACGCTCCTTCCATGTTTTCATTTAGAGAGCCATGGTACCCTATTTTAATATCTCCACTCCCCAGAGGAGCCTTAAAAAGGCTCAAAACGCCATTTTCATATTTAAATTCCACCTTTTTGCCATTCACCTCCACATAGTCCACCTCTAATTCCACCACATGAAACTTCACTATTTCTGCCAAAATCTCCCCCTCTACTAGCACCTCTCCACCAATCGTCTTTCTCTCCTTATCAATCACGATATCCAAGACATATCTCTCTGGTACAAAATAATCCAAAAATCTTTCCATCGTATTACCCTTTCATTCTTGTTTATTGTCAATACAATTTAGCACTCGCTGGTAATTTAGTGCCTTTTAGAATCGGCTCAAGCTCTGTCTCTTCAAGCGTTTCATGTACAAGTAACTCCTCTGCTAGCTTATCAAGTATAGCTTTATTTGCTTTTAACACTTCCTCGGCCCTCCTTGCCGCCTCATCTGATAGTTTCTTAATCTCCATATCAATCACTTCTGCAGTTTTCTCAGAATATGGCTTGCCAGTTGTTATCGTATAATATCCTGTTTCTTCTCCTGGAAATACAATATTCCTCAAACCATCACCCATACCTTCCTCCACAATCATAGATTTAGATAAACTTGCAACATTTTTTAGATCAGATGATGCACCAGTCGTAACCGCGTCCTTACCAAAGACTAACTTTTCCGCTATACGTCCACCCATCGCCCTTGCTAAAATATCCTTAAGTTCATAAATACTCTTATAGCTCCTATCCTCTGGTGGCAAAAACCACGTCACACCACCCGTAGCACCTCTCGGAATTATTGTAACTTTATGCACTGGATCCGAATCGGGAAGCACATGTCCTACTATCGCATGCCCAGCCTCATGATAAGCTGTAATTTTCTTTTCTTTGTCGTTCATTACCTTAGATTTTCTCTCTGGCCCAATCGCTACTCGCTCAAACGCCTCAGTTACATCTTTATTTGAAATCGCCTTGTGACCCTCTCTAGCCGCCGTAATCGCTGCCTCATTCGCAACATTTGCAAGATCAGCCCCACTAGAACCAGCTGTCTTCTTTGCTAATGCTTCGAGATCTACATCCTCCTCTACAGGCTTTCCTTTGAAATGAACTTTCAAAATTTCCAACCTATCTTTTCTCTCTGGTAATGTCACGTTTACGTGTCTATCAAACCGCCCCGGACGAAGCAATGCTTTATCTAGCATATCTACTCGGTTCGTCGCCGCCATCACGATCACCCCAGAATCATTATCGAATCCATCCATTTCTACTAAAATCTGATTCAAAGTCTGCTCATCTTCTCGCCCTGCTCCACCCCTTGCATCACGTTTGTGTGCTACCGCATCTATCTCGTCAATAAAGATAATCGACGGAGCGTTTTTCTTTGCCTTAGAGAACAAATCTCGTACTCGGCTCGCCCCCACACCTACAAACATCTCCGCAAACTCCGACCCAGAAATCGAGAAAAATGGCACATCCGCCTCGCCCGCTACTGCACGAGCCATTAATGTCTTACCAGTACCAGGGTCACCCGCAAGCAATACACCCCTCGGTATCTTTGCGCCCAATTTTTCGTATTTTTTCGGATTCTTTAAGAAATCTACAATCTCCGTTAAATCTTGCTTGGCAGCTTCATTTCCGGCTACATCCTTGAACGTCACTTTTTTCTTATCTGGCCCGTATAGTTTTGCTCGAGACTTCCCAAAAGCCATTGACTGATTATTAGCTGCATTAGCTTGCCTTAACATCCAGCTAAAGAAAATTACTATCGCAATGATCGGTAACACTGTCAAAGCCACGTCTAATACTATCCCCCAAGTATTAATTTCCTCCTTATACTCTATAATCGGATATTCATCTTGGCATTTCTTTAATTCTTCAGCCTCCATTCCATCACAATAATTAATCAAACCCTGGTCGTAGAGCGTCCCCGCACCATCTTTTCTGGATGTTTCTGTAGGCTGATCGTTATCCTTCAGGGTAATATCCAAAGTATCACCAGTTACTGTAATTTTTGCAATATTCCCCTTTGGGTCATTAGCTCTTGCGATTACTTCCGAAATTGGAATTTCCTTTTTCTCAATACCGCCATAGTTCATATTTGCAACCAGAAAAACCCCAAAACAAACCAGAACAAAAGTGAATAAAATGCTCCTAACTGTATTAGATTTGTTATTTACTGAAGGTTTCCCTTTTGCATTGCTGGTCATATTACCTGCCACTTATAATTCTCCTTTACGTAAGTAAATTATACCACACAAACCCAAAATGTGATATAATAACACTATCTGGGTGTAGCACAGTTGGTAGCGCGCGACTTTTGGGAAGTCGAGGTCGCAGGTTCAAGTCCTGTCACCCAGACCACATCAAGACGTGGACAAAGCATATCGCTCCACAAAATACGTATCATAAGTAGAACACTGGCAAAGTGTTTTATTTTTTTCAATTACCCCAAAAAAGATGGTATAATACAGTCAATTATTGAACATTAAAATCGAATTGCTGATATCATTATAGGAGGTGTAACATGGAAACTAAAGTTTTCGTACGCTATCAAACCACCCCAGATTATGTCAGTTGGGTCAATGGCGGCGGATTACTGATTGCAAAATCCAGTCAAATAAGCTACAGCCCTAAAACTGAATATACCTATGGACGCTTAATCTCCAGTAGCCATTTCGACCCAGAAAATCTTTTAGGTATCAAAATTCGTTCTTTGAACAACCCAAAAACTACCTATTACGATATTTTGCGTAACCATCCCAGCACTAGCAAGGCCCTTCGAGAATTACTTAAAAGCAGATTCTGGAAGCCCATTATGGCATTCGTTACTTCAGACGGCCAATTCTGTACATATCTGCACAACTACAAAACCGGCTATGATCTCAGAATTTGTAACGATTCCATTTGTGACCTACAAATCTCTTTCTATCAGCCGAGATCCACACCTAAACTCCTAGGCAATAGACGCTCTCACAATTTACAACCCACGTCCATTGCCCTACCAGAATATAAAATCCGATTTGGTTATAATGGTGATATACCCGAAGGGATTATCGACCATGACGATGCAGAAGTCATAATTTCATCGTATCAAGATAATCAACTAGTAGTAGATTATATTCTCGCCTACGATGATTACATAAATGACGATACGATCATCATTCATCAATATGTCAGCAATTCATAATTAGCCCGGTTCACCGGGCTGTTATCGGGGGTTGGCGCAGTGGTAGCGCGCACGTCTGGGGGGCGTGAGGTCGCCAGTTCAATCCTGGTACCCCCGACCAAACAAATTCATCATTGTCTGGGTGTAGCGCAGTTGGTAGCGTGCAGCGTTCGGGACGCTGAGGTCGTCGGTTCAAGTCCGATCACCCAGACCATTTTTGTTAACCTAGTGCAACCATCATCTATCCTTACTAGCTCGTAGTCACATAAACGTTGCCGTTTTGTATCAAGACATCAATATTGGTAGTTACTGTAATATCAAAGGTGGATTGTGAACTTGAAAATATATAAGCTGCGTGACCATTTAATTTATATATAGAGTACCAGAATAGGTTTCTATGCGAAGCGTATCGCCATTTTCAGCGGAAGGATTGTCAACAAAAGCCCGAACCAAACTACCAATAATTCTTGATCATCCCTATTTTCTACAATAAACCATAAACGCACAAGTACTTATTATTTCATATAAATACATCAGGTGTTATGTATCGCTAAGAACGCAACGGACATAGAATCCAAAAGTATCCCGACCATAGTAATCATTACCATTAAAGGTATTACTACTACTAAGATAACGCATATTATTACGTGATGTAGTAGTCCGCGCAGTAGCAGACCACCAATAACCGTATCCAGTATTAATAAGTGAACCCGTAGTCATAGAATAAGCACCACCAGCAACAGCGCCAAAAGCAGTAAGACCAGCAGTGGCACTCTGCCACCCAGAGTTAGTATTACCTATTAACTCATTAAAGTCAGTACCACTTGTAGTATTAGGAGCAGAAGGTAGATGCCAATTTTTTGGGCAAATATCTTGCGTAGCATTAGTGTTATTAGAAGAACCAGCAATAGTACCAGCAGTAGCAGCATAGTAGTTGTACCACACTCCAGTAGAAGTAGAACCAGAATCCTTGATGCAGGCATTATCATAAGCATTAGTACTATCACAATGGCCACTATAAGACGAGTCACTAGAATCTAAACTATAATAAGTAAGGGTTTTGTCAGTAGTAACATTAGATTTGGCAACAGAAACCGAAGTATCCGTAAAACGAAGATTTTGGGTCATCCAACAAGAACCATTGATATAGCGAACCGTATAATCTTTGTTGTCACGTTTATCGTAAGCTGTAAATTCATCACCTATTCCATCTGCTCCCACGTTCTTCTGACAAGTTACAGGTGTCAAATTCTGCATATACGAAATACCACCAGTATCTACTTTCACCACCCACGGATCCGTAGCAATACCAGAGCCAGAAGCGATCGTAGTGCCTTCTTTAAATGAGATGACTGGGCGGATATCATATTGGGTATCAACACGCCCATAAGTCATATAACCGTTAGCGTTCATATAGAAATTATAAGCGTAAGAACCCGAACGATAATAAGGCGACATAGTCCAAAATGTATCGCCAGTTCTAAGGAACGAGTTGGCACTATAGCCGGAGCCCTGGCTAGCGGTACTACTACCAGAACCAGCAAAGCTCGCTTCGTCTGCCGTAATTAAAGCCACAGGTGATGATAGCTGCCCATTACCACCAGCACTAGTACTAGTGCTATATCTATCTACTGTACTACGAGAACATCCTAAACTTGGGGCTTTATTGGTGGTCATGTTCCTGACATAAGACCCAAAATAAGTTCTATAGCTAGTACCAGTACTAGTAGAGGTGGTATATGAATAAAGAGTAGAAGTGGCAGTAGTCCCAGCTGTCGTAGTAAAGGCAGAACGATCATTGCAATAATTAGCATTTGATTCCAACATGCCCTCATAATCACTTAAAGTATCACCAAACCAAGTCTCTATATTATCTTTAACAGTAGAATTGGCATCGTTTACAGAATAATTAGAATCACTGCCAAACAATGTATCCACCGCTACATTAGAACCTGAAGTTGTTGCATAAGTACTGTTATGGGTGTAACCTACACGCACAGCCTGACGAGCCTGCGCTTGCGTGCTAGCTGTACCATTAAATGTACTAGTAGTAACAGGTGAGCTAATTCTAGTACTGGTAGTACCATTAGCACAGGTAGACCCAGTCCAAAGACCGTTATAAATCATCTTTACACCACCAGAGCCAGTAGTACGGATAATACGCCAGCAGGTATCAGAAGTGGATTTGGTACCATTTGCAGAAAGAATGACGTAGTTTGGATAAGCATCGGAGAGCCCTGCACTACCATTGGTATTAGTATTGCCATAACTGTCTAGAATGCCACGGTAGTAGTAGATGGTAGCTTTAGTGCTGTCACTCTTAGTACCATCAGTATCTGCACCGAATACACTACTATCATACTCATAGACACCAGAGTTAGGAGAAACTGTAGCTGATGAAGTAGGGGCAGTAGGATTGGTCTTGATGCCAGTCGTAGTATTGGTATCGTTAGTTTGCTTGCCTTTAGATTGAACCGATACAGCATTATATAAGTAGGTCTTCCATTGAGCATAGAGGGTAATGGTTTGTCCTACGGTAGTGAGATTGGTTACAGATTCGCCGTCCGTATAGCTAGTACCACTACCATCAGCTGCTGTGTTCCAGCCATCAAAGATGGCAACAGCATTTGGTGGAGTAAAGGTATTAGTAGAAAGCGCAGTAGCTGCACCAGCAGATATTGTCTGATTACTCATTGTCCCACTTCCGCCATTAGCATCAAAATGGACAGTGTAGTCTGTAATGGCTATACACCTAATACTGTTGCCGCGGGACTTATTGCTACTACTGGTACCTGGGTACACGTAGGAACTATTCAGGTACAAGTAGTAGCTATTGCTGTTACCGTCCGCAGTAGACGACCAATAGTAGCCGTAACTACCTCTATAATTCGCTGACGACGTATAGAAGTTGCCGGAGTAGAGGAAGTTATTGGGATAACTTCTAAGTTTATTGGCTACTGGAGTGGCTTCTGCTGTTCCTGTGTAATATGGTTGTGTGTTACTATCATAGTTGGCAGGGTTAGTACCACCGTTTAGATAATCTACAGTTAGGTTCCAGAAGTCATTATCATCATTTGATGTAATTCTGGTTTTATTACCACCTTGTGGGAGACGCCAGTTCTTAGGACAAAGTGAGGTATCAGTAACAGATTGGTTGTTAGTATGATAGAATGTAGTGTCGGCAACTACGGCAGACCAAGTGTAATAATTACCGTAAGAATATAATGCCGTAGTTCCATCACTAGGAGAAGAATTGCGAGAAGAGGTATTGCTATTATTATAACGTGGGAAATGATAACCAGAATAATCTGTACTATTATAAGTATGATCTGAAGCTGAGATAATAATTTCTGCACCACTATTATCTGCACCATAGTAGGCAGTATTGGTATTTTTGTAGTTAGTAGTAGTGGAATCAGAGAAGTTAGTGTTTTCTGCATCTGCTAGACCAGTGAAGTTAGTAGTGTTGTAGCCTTGTGAAAGAGCGATATTGCTTGCTCCTCTGGTATTTTCGGCATCTAACCGTAGATTTTCTATCATCCAACAGTTACCATCAGCTAGCTTAGCTACAGCATAGGCATTGCTGTCACGCTGATCTTTTAGCGCGATGACGTCACCCTGGTTCATACTAGGGCACCCAGTCCAACCCTGGAGTGTAGCGTTATTGACTGGCTTTACCCAAACGGCATATAATGTTACGACTAGATTATTACCTGATACTGTTGCATGACTTAAGAAATTAGCATCTGCAGTAATGGTAGCCATAGGACCATAGATATTACCATTTGCTGCTGCGGTACTAATAAGGGTAGCGGCATTACTAGCATCTGGATCTATTTGCTCAGTAGACCAGCCAGCAAAACCATAGCCATTTTTAGAATAGTTGGATGGATAGAGATTTATACTACTATTCTCTGCTACATTGTTGTGGGCAAGTGCACCCATAGAGCCAGCAGTAGCGTTATTGCCATCATAAGCTACGTTTACTATAGAACAATTAGGATTTTGGATGAGATAGTATGTTACCGCTCCACTATTTGCCATAGTATAGCGTCCAGCCTCTAAGGATTTATCTGCCGATACACCATAATGGACTGATACCGTATCTCCACCGCTAGCGGAAGCGGATGATTTAGTGGCTATTGTGTTCGTAGTGCTAGATAAACCGATAAAATTAGAATTAATCGTAGGACTGCTAGCTGTAGTATAACCCCATGTATTGGTATAGTTATTGCCTAATATAGGCACAGGGTTAGCAGCTGTACCAGAAGAAGCATTAATGGCATAACCACTAGTACTGTCCCCGCCCTTATATAAGTTAGAATCACTAGGACCACCAATGGACAAAGTATAGCCTAGCGGACAAGTGGAATTCACTACTACACTATCTGTACCGAGACTTGCTCCATTACCAGCAGAAGATACATCCACCGAGACCGTCCCAGATGTAGTAATAGAAGTAGTATAAGCGGAAACCGGAGCAGCACCCAAAGCAGAACCGATGACGCCCACCGCCACTGCGACAATCCCCCCCATCTCTACACATCTTCTATGCCCCAAAAAATGCACTTCTTTGTTTCTCCTATGATCTATTTTGAATTTAACATTCTAATACTCTTTATTATAATGCTTGTTTTTATTTTAAGCAATAGTTTTATTAAGTTTTTTACAAAATCTTTTCCACATCACCCATCATTCATACACCAGTAAATCATCTGGAAACGGGTCAAAATCACCCTCAAAATCACTGTCCAAAAACTCACTATCGTCGGAAAATCTATAGGCGCTCCCTTCGCCGTCCATATCTGTAAAACCATCCCCATTTCTATCTTTGTATCCAGCTGAACCGTACGGATTGTACCCTAATTCCATCAAAAACCTAGACGGCATATTGTAGCTCCTATTTCCATAAGCATACCTAGAGCCCGCATAAGTCAAAAACAATCTCTGCATCGCCCTCGTCATCCCCACATACATTAGTCTCCGCTCCTCCTCTAACTCTGCATTATTCTCTAGCACTCGTCCGCTTGGAAACAACCCCTCTTCCATCCCCACAATAAACACCACCGGAAACTCCAATCCTTTCGCTGCATGGAGCGTCATCAGAGTCACAGAGTTTTTCGCCGATGACTCATCCGCCGACGACATCAAACTCGCATCCGCCAAAAACTCCTCCAAGCTATCATACGCCGTCGCATTGGCCACTAGTACTTCCAGATTCCCCATCCTCTCATCGCTACTTGGCGTACCATCATCCGTCAGTTTCCTAAAATCAAAATACTCCACCGCCAGTCTCACCATCTCGCCTACATTCATCATCCCACCAAAATTGTCACTTACCCCTGTATTTTGTGAGACATTTGTCTCATTTTGACATTTTTTCAAAAATCCAATTAGTCGCATTAACCCGTTTTTAGCCTTTCCGGCCTTCAGCACTTCCGGCACGTCTGCATCAAATAGCGGTCTTGCCCCTTCCACCGCATCCATCGCTGTGAGCACCTTAACAAGCGACGCCTCCCCCACTCCAGACAACACGTTGTTTACTACCCTAGCCAAACTTACCTTATCCCGTTGATTCAATACGAGTTTTAATAGCGCCAAAACATCCTTTACTTCCTTCCTATCATAAAATCTCACCCCACCCACAATTTTATATGGAATATGCATATCTATAAACGCCTTTTCAAAAGCATACGACTGCGCATTTGTCCGATACAGCACCGCAAAATCACTAAAATCACCATAATCTCGCTGCATATTCAAAATCTTTAGTGCCACATAATTCGCCTCTGCTGTTTCGTCCTGCAAAGACTCTATATCCACCGGCTCACCCTTGCCAGATTCCGTAAACAAAGTCTTCTCCGTCCGAGTCTTGTTCTCATTGATAATTTTCTGAGCCGCTTCGAGAATATTTCCAGTAGACCGATAATTCTGTTCCAGTTTTATACACTTAGCGCCCGGAAAATCCCACTCAAAATTCAAAATATTCGTAAAATCCGCCCCTCGCCACGAATAGATAGACTGCCAATCATCCCCCACCACGCAAATATTTCGCTCTTTGTTTACTAACAACTTCACAATATTATACTGTACTTGATTAGTGTCCTGATACTCATCAATTAAAATATGCCGAAACTTCTCCTGCCATTTTTGTCTAATTTCTGGATAATTCTGCAAAAGTTCCAACTCTTTTAACAACAAATCATCAAAATCTAATGCCCCTGCCTTTTCTTTTTCTTCCTCATATTTTTTGAAAATTTTCGCAATATTTTGTTGATTCGGATAAAAAGCTTTCATAGCATAATCTTCCGGTCCATTACCAACATTCTTCTCTCCAGAAATAATTGATTGAATAGATTTTGGTTTTAATTGTTTATTGTCTGATAATTTCAGCTCCTTCATCACTCGCCGAATCAAAGACACCTGGTCGTCCGTATCATAAATCACAAAATTCCTATCCAGTCCAATTGCCTCTGCTTCAATCCTCAGAATCCTCACCGCAATCCCGTGAAACGTCCCCATATACGGCATGAAAGATCGCGGCGGCTCCTGAGAACTTGCTAAAGGATGTTCTCGGGGCGCTCCGGAGGTTACGACCGAGGTAGCGAGGGGCGACTCGCCCGTGACGACGAGCCGAGTCGACCCCGTCCCCAGAACATCCTTTAGCAAGTTCCACAACCGCCCTCGCATCTCTTTCGCCGCCTTATTTGTAAACGTTACCGCAAGAATTCGTCCAGGTTCTACTCCATACTTGATCAAATTCGCAATCCGATGTGTCAGCGTCTTGGTTTTTCCCGACCCCGCCCCCGCAAGTATCAATACAGGCCCGGAGAGCGTCTCCACTGCCTCTCTCTGTCTCTCGTTTAGTCCCTCCACAATTTTATTCATTACATCATTATAACAAAAATTATAATGGAATTCACTTCCATCATAATTTTAACTCTAATTTTCCCCCAAGAGGTTATATTCCAGTAAGTGGTACAATATCTGCCCCAAGATGCCTCAGTCTCGCCGCAAAATCCTGATAACCACGGTTAATTGGATATACATTTCTAAGAATAGATTTCCCCGGAGCTGCCAACATACCGATAAGTACCACCACGGCCGGCCTAAGCGCTTGGGGTGCCACTAATTCCGCTGGTCGCCAATTGGTCGGTCCCTCAATATACACTCGATGGGCATCCAAAAGATCCACTTTTACATTCAAGTTCGCAAGCTCAGTAATATAAACTGCACGATTTTCAAACACCCAATCATGAATCAAAGTCCTTCCTTCTGCCACCGCTGCAATCACCGAAAAGAACGGTAGATTATCAATATTAAGCCCCGGAAATGGCATCGGGTGAATTTTGTCAATCGGCGCAACCAACTCAGACTTTTTGATAGTCAAATCCACTAATCTTGTCCTGCCGTTTGCCGATAAATATTCAGCTGTTTTCTCATATTTCGCATTCATGCTTTTTAGCACTTCTAATTCAATTTCCAAAAACTCAATCGGCGCTCTGAGCAAAGTTATTTCGGAATGTGTTACTAACCCCGCAGCAATAAAAGACATCGCCTCAATTGGATCTTCCGAAATATGATAATCCACCTCAACATCTATTCTTGGTCGCCCAGTCACCACCAATCTAGTAGTTCCAATCCCAGATATTTTTACTCCTAACTTCTCCAAGAAGAAACAAACATCCTGCACCATATAATTCGGTGAAGCCCCCACAATCGTAGTTTTACCTGGAGCAAGTGCCGCCGCCATCAACACATTCTCTGTCACCGTGTCACCGCGTTCCGTTAATACAATATATCTATCTCTGTATTTATGTAAAGTTTCTTGACTAACTTCCACCTCATAAAATCCACTATTGCACTCCGCGTCCACTTTCAGCCCAAAAGATTTTAATGCCTGAAGATGTGGCTCCACAGTCCGCGTTCCTAAAGAACACCCACCTGCATAGGGTATCTTAAATCTTGGGTATCTATGCAGAAGTGGCCCCAAAAACATAATAATCGAACGTGTTTTTCTCGCCGCCTCAACATCCATATCCTCCAATTTTAATTCACGTGGTGATATAATCTCCAAGTCCCTATGACGGTTCGTCCAATGGCACCTCACTCCTATCGACTCCAATACTTCAATAATTCTAAACACCTCTTCAATTCGTGCAATCCGATGCAGCACAGTCTTTCCTGTATTCAGTAAAGCCGCACAAAGTAAGCCAACTGCTGCATTCTTCGAAGTATTAATCGTAATTTCTCCCGCCAATTCTCTACCGCCATTTATTCGAAAACTCTGCGAAACCGAATCGTTTATAGAGAGGATTTGATTCCCTAGAGCTTCTGAGAGCTTTTTTATCATCGTAAGAGAAACATTCTGACCACCCTTCTCAATCCGATGAATCGCCGACTGGCTAGACCCAACCGCCCGAGCAAGCTCCTCCTGCGTCCAACCCTTTTCTAGACGCATATGTTCAATTGTTTCCCCTATTACCTGTTGGTAAGACCTCTGCTTTTTCATAAAAACATTATATCACGAGATGAATATTTGTAAATAGTTGATTTTCACCACCTTGTATAGTAATATTTCCCTATGAAAACGATTAAAGATTTAGATGTTAAAGATAAAACCATTTTACTTAGAACAGATTACAATGTTCCGCTTGAGAATGGCAAAGTAAAAAACAACCTTCGTATTCGTGCCAGTCTCTCCACCATCAGCTACCTGCTAGAGCACGGCGCCAAAAAAGTTTTCATCATTTCACATCTAGGTCGCCCCGAAGGCAAAAATAATCCCGACTACACCCTATCACCAGTCGCAAAATCCCTCCAAAAACTCCTCCCTGAGACAAAAGTCAGTTTCTCCGCCCTTCCAAACTCCAACGAGCCTATTTCCGTACCCAAAGATTCCAAAATCATCCTTCTCGAAAATCTCCGTTTTGATCCAAGCGAAGAAGCCAATTCGTCTGAGTTTATTAAAAATATCGTCGACAGTACCAAATCTGACGCTTTTGTCCAAGACGGCTTTGCAGTTATTCACCGAGCTCACGCCTCCACCGACGCCATCAAAAATCATCTCCCAGTTTATGCCGGCTTATTACTTGAAAAAGAAATCACCAATCTCGAATCCGTCACCAAAAATCCCGAAAAACCAGTTCTTCTCATTATCGGCGGCGCTAAAGTAGAGGATAAACAACCACTCATTGATAAATTCACCAAACTTGCCGACCAAATCTTCGTTGGTGGCAAAATTGCCGCTGACGGTTATAAACCAAATCATAAGAACGTCACCGTCGCTGACGATTTTGACGAAGACCAAACCGGCCAAAAACTAGATATTGGCCCTCTCTCTACCGCCAAGCTGACAAATTACATCACAGACGCTAAAACTATCATCTGGAATGGACTCTTAGGTTACGCCGAAGACCCTGCCTATGCCACCGCCTCCACCATCACAGCCGAACTAATCGGTGAACATCAAAATGCTACTACCGTTATTTGCGGTGGCGATACTACTGGTTTTGTAGAAAACCTCATAGAATCTCATCCCAATCTAAGCTATTCCCTCATCTCTACCGGCGGAGGTGCCGCTCTAGAATTTCTGCTCGGCAAAAAACTGCCCGGCCTCGAAGCTATTCTAAAATAATCTACACTCTACGAACTTTTATCGTATCCGTGCCTATTAAATTCTTATCCCCAGACACAATTACAGCCAACAAGTCCTTTTCACCCTCTTTTGTTTGTAAATATCCAGATGTCTTCAACTCCTCTGCCAACCTTAAACCAAAATCTTCCGCATACGGACGATAAAATGCCGAACTTGCATAATTTAGTGCCAATTGATTCGCCACCCTCTGATTTGGCGTCACCGAAACTATTGGTAGATTAGGACGTTGTGCCGCCATCGTAATTGCAGTTGCACCAGATGCAGTCTGGCACACTATTACATCTGCCCCTATTCTTTCCGCCAACCTAGCCGCAGCATCAGAAATCGCGTCATAGACCTCAGACTTCTCGCCTACCGGCAACTGCGAAATTGGTGCAATTCTTGAATGATTCTGCGTATAAAGAATGATTTTCTTCATTTCTTCTACTGTCTCTATCGGATAATTTCCATTCGCTGTTTCATCAGAAAGCATCACAACATCAGCACCCTGCACCACCGCAGTGGCTACATCACTCACCTCCGCTCGAGTTGGCTCTGGCGAATCCACCATAGAGGACAACATCTGCGTCGCCACAATACAAAGTTTCGCATGTGCACGACACATCGCTATTAGTTTCCTCTGTATGATTGGCACCACCTCCGCACCTGCTTCTACCGCCATATCACCTCTCGCCACCATAATGCCATCCGCTGCCTTTACTATTTCTTCAAGGTTTTTCTCACTTTCTATGGCTTTTTTTGTCTCAATTTTCGCAATAACCTTCGCAGTAGAACCCAAAGAAAGCAGTAATTGTTTCAATTTCAAAATATCACTTGCAGATTGTACAAAAGATAAAGAAACATAATCATAATCACATCCAGCTCCATATTCAATATCAGCCAAATCTTTTTCGGTTAGAATATCTCCACCAAAATCCGTTTCTGGCAAGTTTAATCCCTTTTTCGACATTACATATCCATCATTCAAAATCCCAACTTTTATCGCCGTATCAGAAACAATCTCTATCACCTCTCCCTTAACTTTACCATCAAACATCGATATTGGCTCGCCTACCTTTACTCTCTCGGCCAAATTATATTGTACTGGCACAGTATAACCACCGTCATGCTCAAACTCTCTAGATTCCAAAATCACCTCATCACCCGTTTTCAAATCCAAATGATTGTCCTTTATCATACCTAGTCGGATTTTTGGCCCTTGCAAATCCTGCAAAATCGCCACACTCCGACCTTTTTTTATTGCCGCTTCCCGAATCCATTTTATCTGCTGATCACGCTCCTCATTCGAACCATGCGAGCAGTTAAGTCTACAACCATTCGCCCCAGCCATAATTACTTTTTCAATTTTCTCCGCCGAATTCGTAGCTGGACCAATCGTTGCTAAAATTTTTGTTCTCTTAAATAATTTGCTCATATTACTATCTTACCATAAGTTCTATTTTTATGATAAAATACATACATGGCACGACACAATAACAAAAAACATAAAAAAACTAATCGTAGAAAACGTCAATTCTTTACGCCAAAAAATGTTATCATTATGGTCATTATTCTAGCTATGATCACTGTCGTTATTGGTCTCGTCTTTGCAATTTATACTAAACCAGAAAATCTCGTCAAATCCAAAATTTCCGCCCTTGCCACAGACTACTATGAAAATTATCTTTATCAAGAATATGCTTCTACTAGCGCTTCATCCTCGACCGAAGATTTGGCAAAAGTCATGTCAAAATACGAAGAATACGGCATATCGCCCCTTGCCCTCCGCCAAATCCTGCTCTATGATTACCAAAAAAATGCCAACACCATCACTCTAGTCCAGAAATACTGCGACGAGAATCGTACATCCATCAAATATTTTCCTGAACCACCATATTCTCAAAAATCATACCATATAGAATACTCATACGCTTGCGATTTCTAACAATTTTTGCTATAATATCACTACGCTACTCATAGTGTATTGGCCTCATAGTATAACGGTTAGTACATCGGGTTTTCATCCCGACAATCCGAGTTCGACTCTCGGTGAGGTCACCAAATATAATAAAAATAAGCCCAAAGGGCTTTATTTTTATTATACTTTACGATTCTCGCCGAGAGGCGAACGAAGTTCGCCCTTTCAAGGAAGTGAGTGAAAAAGAAAAATTCATTTTTCTTTTTCCGAACGACGCAGAAAGGAAAGGATTTCACGATAGTGAAATCCTTACTCTCGGTGAGGTCACCAAATATTAAAAGAAGCCCTTTAGGGCTTATTTTATTCTGCTTAAATCCTTACTCTCGGCTAGACTCCGACCAACTTCAAAAACTCTGTCTCATTTATTTGTGAAATCCCCAATTTCTCAGCTTTCTCCAATTTCGACTTCCCAGGTTTTTCGCCCACTATGAGCGCTGTAGTGTTTTTTGTCACCGACGAAGTCACCGTCGCGCCAAGCGCACGCAATCTATCTTCCGCCTCCTCTCGCCCCATGGACTCAAGAGTTCCTGTTACGATATATGACTTACCAACCAAAGGCAAATTTTCATTTTTTTCTGGCACCGGCCAAACTCCAAGCCCTTTTAATTCATCTAATAACTTCAAATTGTCTTCATCAGAAAACCACGCCAAAATAGATTCTGCCACCACTTCGCCAATATCAGGCACGTTCAATAAATCATCCTCCGTTGTATTCATTAAACTTTCCAAAGTTTTAAATTTTCGCGCCAAATTCATTGCAGTCTGCGCACCAATATGCCGAATTCCTAGTGCTGTAATAAATTTCGCAAGACTCGGACTTTTTGAACCTTGAATTGCATCAACCAAGTTTCGAGCAGACAGTTCGCCAAACCTCTCTAACTTCGCAATTTCATGAATTTTCAAACGATATAAATCCGCAATCGATTTTACCAATCCAGCATCCACCAATGCCACCACGTTTTTCTCGCCCAACCCCTCAATATTCAATGCCGATTTAGAGGCATAATATTCTATCGCTCGCTTCAAAATAAAATCACTCGATTCGCCCTTCACCCGATACACCACTTCCCCAACCGGACGCACAAACTCCAATTCTGGATATTGCCGCCTCAAAGCCTCTTCGTAATCAAAAGCTACAGTTCCCTCCGGACGCAAGCTCACCAAAACCTCCTTAACTTGCGGAATAATATCACCTGCCTTATAAATAATTACTGTGTCCCCAATCCTCAGATCCAGCCGTGCTATTTCATCCGCATTATGAAGCGATGCGTGTCGCACTGTCGTCCCCGCCACTTGAACAGGATCCAAAATCGCCACTGGCGTCGCCGCACCCGTCCGCCCAATCGAAATCACAATATCTCGCACTACTGTAGTAGATTCTTCCGCCGGAAATTTAAACGCCACCGCACCACGCGGAGTCTTCCCTACAATTCCAAGTTTGTCATAGACCGCCCTATTATTAATCTTTATCACCATTCCATCCGTATTGAATGGTAAAGTTTTTCTATATTCATCCAATTCCGCAATATATTTGAACAGTTCCGACTTTTCACCCGCCTTAAAAACTCTATCTTCATTTGAAGTTTGAAAACCATAAGCTCGTAATCTTTCATATGCCTCCTGCCAAGTCAAAGAATCAGGCGACACCAAATCATATGCAATAAATTTGAGGGGTCTCGATGCCGCCACCCGTGGATCCAACTGCCGAATCGACCCTGCCGCTAAATTACGTGGATTTGCAAATTCTGCCTCTCCATTTTTGCGCTGGAATTCATTTAGTCTATCAAAATCCTTTTTAAAAATCACAATCTCTCCACGCACTTCAACATCTTCGAGCTCTTTAATCTTAAGTGGTATATTCTCAATAGTTTTCACATTCTGCGTCACATCCTCACCGACCAGCCCATCTCCACGCGTCACCGCCTGATAAAAAACACCATCCCGATATTTCAAAGAACACGCCAACCCATCCATTTTGATATCTGTAAAAAACTCCTCAATCTTACCACCAGGAATCAATTTCTCATTCCGAGCAATCCAATCTTTTATTTCTTCCTCAGAAAACACATCCGCTAAACTAATCATCCGTTTTTCATGTTTAACTTTCGTAAATTTATCTAATGGCTTACCCGCCACTCTCTGCGTCGGCGAATCTGGCGTAATTAAATCCGGATACTCCGCTTCTAGCATAGAAAGCTCATGTTTAAGCGAATCCGCCGCCGCCTCACTCATTGTCGACTCATCTAACACATGATAATGATACCGATAATCATTTATCAATTCCCGCAGTTTAATAATCCGTTTTTCCGCCTCTATTTTCGTCATATTATTATTGTATCATGCTTTCAATAACCAACGATAATACAAGTACAAATACGCCGTAACATATATACCAGTAAAACACGTCATAATCGTCATACAAATCGGCACAAACGGAATCCCCGTCGTCCACTCAAATTTCTTCATCCATAAATCAAACAAAATCAAAGGCAACATCACAATCACCCAAACAATCGCTAGCACCAAAATCAATGCAATAATCCTAATGATAAACCTCGCCCTCCGCCCCATCATTAACTCTGAAGCCGTTCGGAGAGCCTGCATCGGATAAAGACCAGGAGCCGAAACTGCCAAAAAAGCAATAATAGACGACGATAACAAATATCCCGAAAGCAACAACATCAGCACCGCAAACACAAAAAACACCAACGCATAAAACGGAGTACTCAAAAATTCCGTCTGTACCGCCGCTGAATAAGCAATGATTAAAACAAAAATCGGGATACACTGCACAACCACCACCACAAAAATCAACAACGTAGATATCAACGGTGTCATCGCATTATACAGTGCATCTCTTAATTTAATTTTATGACCCGCCAAAATATGTCTCAACAAGAAAATCGTCACCAACCAAATCATCAACATAATCAATACCACAAACACCACCGCAGCCTCACTTGATTCTCCAGACAATCCCCCAGTGGTAATCGTAGATATTAAAAGCAACCCAGCTTTCGCTACATTTCCAATGTCACTACCCGCCACTTGTGCACTCGTTTGGTCCAGAACATCCTGGAATCTCACGTAATTCGACTCGCTCATAATCCCAACAAACAATGCGCTAAGAACCACCAAAATCAAAAGAAACGGCAAAAACAATCTAGAATTCTTAAAAATTATCCGAAAAGTTGCAAAAACATGATGCATAATGCCGGGAATCTCCATCTCCCTAGCATAATCTTCTCGATATGATCGCCTAAAGGACTTGTGCGGACTCCGCCATTCTTTACGTTTTGCTTTAACAAAATCCTTCAATTTTTGAAAATGCTTTGTATTATACCGTGACTTTTTAGAAGTTCGTTTTGCCATGTTCAAGTCTCTCGATTCTCTTCTCAATCGGCGGATGCGAAGATAGTAAATTGCTGAAAAAACCCTTTCTAAGTGGATTATTGATATACATCGCTTCAGTTGCTATATTCTGACTTTTCATTGGTTGTGAATGCGTTTGTAACTTTTTCAACGCCCCAATCATCCCCTCTGGATACCTTGTGATATTAACAGCCGAAGCATCCGCAAGATACTCCCGCTGCCTAGATACCGCCATTTGCGCTATAGCTGCTACAATTGGTGACAAAATCGCCGCAACCAAAACCAAAGCATACCCCATCGGACTTCCCTCATTATTTTGGCGACGATTACCATAAAACATCATCCGAAATGCCAAATCCGATATTAAGCCAATCACGCACACCAATCCAAACACTATCATTGATACCCGAATATCATAATTTTTAACGTGCGACATCTCATGCGCCATCACTGCCGTCAATTCCTTATCATCCATAATATCAAGCAAACCCGTCGTTGCCGCAACCAAGGCATGTTTTGGATCTCTCCCCGATGCAAATGCATTCGGAGCCTTGTCGTCAATAATATACACTTTCGGCATCGGTAGCCCAGTAGTAATCGATAAATTTTCTACAATATTATAAAATCTCGGATTATCCTTCTTTGTAATTTCCTTAGCCCCCGTCATCGCTACCGCAAGCGAGCTCGCGTAATAATATTGGAATATAGCATAAAGAGTAGCAATAAGCAAAGTCCATAGTGCAATTTTCCAATCATTGTACACCCAAGCAAAAATCCCAGCAATCACTCCAATCAACAACACAAAACCAATAATAATTATTATTGTTTTGCGTTTGTTTTCGGCAATTTGCTTATACATTTCAATATAACCTCATGTTTTAAAAACTTAAACCGCATTTTAACAGATAAGGGAAAAATCTTAATCTTATGTTTTTAAAACTTAACTTCAGGAGCTTGCTCAATCCTAGCTTTCTCACTATCGGCAACTTCAAAGTAATCACGCTGTTTAAAATGACCAATCATATTATTAACAATATTAGTTGGGAATGTCTTAATCTTCGTATTCAAATCCTTAGCCCCAGCATTGTAAAATCTACGCGCAGCCTGAATCTTGTCTTCAGTATCCTGCAATTGTGTTTGCAAAGTCTTAAAATTCTCATTTGCTTTTAGCTCTGGATAAGCTTCCGCAATTGCAAAAATCTTACCAAGTGCACCCTGCATAGCATTCTCCGCCTCTGCAGCCTGCTTTACGGTTTTAGCTCCCATCGCAGCCGTACGGGCCTCAGTCACCATTTGGAAAGTTTCTTTTTCGTGTTTTGCATACCCCTTTACAGTCTCAATCACGTTCGGAATCAAATCCGCACGATACTTAAGCTGAACGGTAATATCCGACCAGGCTTCATTCACCCGCTCATCCAATTTAACTAAACTATTGTAAATACCAGCCACGAACGCAACAATCAAAATCACAATCGCCACAATCGCAATTATAATAATCCCAGCTGTAGGCATTTTATCTCCTTTCAATTTTTATATAACCATTATATCACACTATTCCAAAACCAAAACCCTAGATGGCCAAACAACTAACGTCATTCAAACTATTTTTTAAAATAATATCCCAAAACAAATCCAAGCGGTGTTCCAAAAAACCCATTAAACTTTGCCAGTATTTCACTAACGTCCAACATATAATTCGCGCCAAAAAACACATTATATATTGGAACACCCACCACTATAAGTGTATTTAAAACTATAAAACCAGCAGTAAACCAATATGCAATAATCTTCCGGCTCTGATTATCTTGCCGATTTATCTCAATATCAGCATTAATCCGTAAACGATCTAATACCTCTTCGTTGTGCCCACCCTCAAATTCATTGAGAATTGAGGTCATTGTCCTTTCTATTCCTCCAAAGCTTTTTTCAGTGCCTGTATAAGAGTATCAGTAGAATCCACGTGCTTATCCAACGTTTTAATTACATCATTATAGCCGTCCACTAGCTGAGATCTCACCTCCTCAGATTGAACCTGTTTTATAGCACCCTGCAAACCTTCTGTTCGCCGGTAAATATCTCTAAGACTATCTATATTACTATAAATCGCTTTTTGTAGAGTGGCTATATTGCTCATGGTCTCCTTTCGTTATACTTTTATTCTATCACAACATCAGGAAAACAACAATCTGTATAAATAGAGTTAGCCAACAAAAAATGGCTAACTAGAGCCAAAATAAGTGGTGCGAGCGAAGAGACTCTAACTCTCGCAACGTAGTCCGAGAGTTAGCCAACAAAAAATGGCTAGCTAGAGCCAAAATAAGTGGTGCGAGCGAAGAGACTCTAACTCTCGACCTCTTCCTTGGCAAGGAAGCGCTCTAAACAACTGAGCTACGCTCGCATATCTACACATATATGTACGTAACCCCATTATATCACATATTTACAATTTTCAAAAAATTTCATATAATTAAAACATATAAACATAAGCAACACAAATACATGGAACTATTACTGCCAATCTTATTACTCATAGTCGGTTTCGTTATACTCATCAAAGGCGCCGACTGGCTTGTAGACGGAGCGTCATCAATAGCATCCAACTTCAAAGTCAGTAAACTCCTTATTGGTCTCACTATTGTAGCATTTGGCACCGGCGCACCAGAACTTGCCGTTTCCTTCTCTTCACTAATCAATGGCAATACTGATATCCTCCTTGGTAACGTTATCGGTAGCAACATCATAAACGTCTTGCTTCTCATCGGTATTGCCGCCCTCATCAAACCCATCAAAGTCCAGAAAAACACCGTTTCCAAAGAACTACCACTTCTACTACTTATTTCAACTGCGCTCATCGTGTTATTCCTGGATACTAGCTTTACAGAAGCTATTAGTAATGTCTTTTCCAGAAGCGATGCAATTATCTGCTTGCTATTATTCTGCATTTTCCTCTACTACCTCATTACACTCGCCAAGAAAAACCGCAAAGAAACCAAACAAACCGAAAAACCCAAATATAAACTTAGCAAATCTTTCCTTCTAACAATAATCGGCCTAGCCGGGATAGTTGGCGGTAGTGAACTCGTAGTTAATTCCGCCTCTATCATCGCTACCACAATCGGCATTTCCGAAAGAATTATTTCACTATCCATTATCGCTCTTGGCACCTCTTTACCAGAACTTGTTACCACTATCACTGCCGCCAAAAAAGGCGAATCAGATTTGCTCGTTGGTAATATCGTAGGTAGCAATATATTCAATATCTGTATCGTACTAGCACTACCCATTGCCATCTCTGGCGGCATCAGCCCCGCCAACTTTGAAATACTCGACCTCGTTATGCTAATTTTCTCGGCATTTTTGCTTTGTCTACTTGCTCGCCGCGATCACAAAATCACTCGTGCCGAAGGCGCCCTCATGCTCGCAATATTCGCCGTCTATTACGGATATATTATCTATGGAGCCTTTGTTTGAGGCACCATTTTCTCGCCACGAAATTTCCAATTATTATCGTTTTATCTTAGATATGATATAATTATCTTGCATGGTGCTTTGGCGGAGTGGTTACGCAGCGGTCTGCAAAACCGCGTACACCGGTTCAATTCCGGTAGGCACCTCCAATTCAATTAGGAATAAGAAATCCAAGAATCATCTTGGATTTTTTAAGTGAACCCCCATATTACTTTTCACTAAACACAAATTTTATTTAGTATTTTTCAATTCATCTTCAAACAATGGCCTCTCACATTTCGCCAATCTTCCAGCTTTTTTTATCAATGCTTTTACTCTCCTATGATCTTCTGCTTTCTTTTTCTTATCAAACGCCGCCTGCTGTCTTTTTAAATCACCGGTAAATCCAGTTCCCTTCGCTGCCTCCCAAAAAAGCTCCTCGCACGGTACATTTTTATATCGCCAGGGCTTATTAAACAAATTAAAATGCACCAACTTTACATCGTCCGCCAAATCTTTTACCGGCTCCGCATTCCAAACCGGATCAATGTGCATAATCTGCCCCTTTAGTATTACATTCAAATAATCTTGGTCTGGCGCCACCAAATCCGCATCGTATTTTTGAATCAAATCAATCATTTGCTGTAAATATTTCAATTTACGCATTTTCCTAAGATCCATTACCTGCACGCCAGAGTTTACATATTCCTCATGTGGCACGCCTACTGCCTTGTCTACATATTCCCGAAACTCCGGAACTACCGTTACCTTTGGGTCGGCCATTGCCGCTACCACCTTGTCGCCCAAATCAATATCAAACAGCTCCCCAATATCTCCTCTTAAAATTGTATCGCTATCTATATAAACCGCTTTCTTATACAAGGGAAATAATAAAGGAATAAATGCTCGGTACAAATACACTGCCGACGAAAAAAAATCTCCAGCTTTCTTTCGTCTCCTCGCACAGTAAACAATAATTGCCCTCAAATACAAACTATGCGTCATTTTCTTGAATTGTATCGCCACGTTTTTTGTTACTAAATTCCTAAGCCGCCACCTATTAACTAAGTTCAACCCATCATGCAAAATAATCACCCTATAATATCGCTTCGGATTAACGTGTTGAGTTAGGGAATGAATCGCCGCCGCCGCATAAGGCGCATACGCACTATTAATCGTCAAAAAAACTGGCACCACCTTTGTATGTTTTTTGATTGGATTCCCAGTATCAAATATACTCATTCTATTTCTTTACGTATTTGAAGTATTCGTAAGAATTCTTCTTACTATATTTTACCATAGAATCATACGCCTGTTTTGCCAACATAGCCCTATTCTCATCCTCCGTCTTATTCTTATCCGGAAAAAACGGCCCATCCACATAAATATCCATTCTTGGTACATCACCATGTTTTTTATCCTTACGTTTATGATATGTGGTCGTCATTGTAAAAATCGGCACATTATTACGCGTCGCATATTTAAACGACCTATCTCCCGCCGGGAACTTACGAATCTTTGTTGCATACGGCCAAACATGTGCTTCCGGATATATCAC